>JAQGIA010000099.1 GCA_028291445.1 Belnapia sp. | reverse complement strand
GGCTGCGATGCCTGGTGCGGGCGGCGGCGCCGTGCGACCGGCGGCAACCGGGGCCACCGGCACCGGCGGCAAGGGCTGCGAAGGGGTACTGCCGGCCCGCGGCGGCACCGTGGAGGCGGCCGCACCGGAGGACGGCGGGACGGCGGCGGGCAAGCTCGGCGCCAGGTCCAGGGACGACGGCGCCACCTCGCGTGGTGCGGCCGTGATTTGTTCCAGCCGGCTCGGCAGGGGCGGCACCGTATCGACCGTGCGGGTGCCGCTGCCGGACCACTGGTACCAGCCGATATAGGCGCCGATCGCCAGCACGGCGCCCACCAGGATCACCGCCCCGGCCGGCACGCCGCGTTCCGGCACCGGTTCGGGGAAGATCAGGTCGGTCTTGCGCTGCACGACCGAGCCGCTGGCATCCCGGAAACGCCGCACCATGGCATCGTCGTCGAGCCCCAGCGCCTTGGCATAGGTCCGGACGAAGCCGACGGCATAGGCGGGGGCTGGCAGCTCGCGGACCCGGCCTTCCTCCAGCGCCACCAGATAGGGCCGTCGGATGCGCAGCGAAACGGCGATATCCTCGATCGACAGGCCGAGGGTGAGGCGCGCGTCGCGCAATTCCTCGCCCAGACGGGCAGCCTCGCCGGCGGAGGGTTCGGGTCGCATCGAGCGTTTCATGTCATCTGGCACGCCGCGGTCATGTAGCGGCTGGCGGGCAGGGCGGCAAACCGAATCGTATTCCAACAAACCCGGCTTATACGCCTTTCACGCGATAATCGTTACGCGGCCACCTGTCACGCAGGGCGCCGGGCGAGCGCCGCGCTGGCCTGGCCGATCAGCTCGGCGATGATCTCGGCGGCCGGAGCCTCCCGATCCACCATGCCGACGGACTGGCCAGCCATGAGGCTGCCGTTTTCCACATCGCCGTCGATCACGGCGCGGCGGAGGGCGCCGGCCCAGAAATGCTCGATATCGAGCTGGGCGGCCTCCTTGGTGAGCGCACCGGATTGGAATTTCGCCAGTACCTCGGCCTGATGCGCCATGAAGCGCTTGGTGCCGGCATTGCCCAGGGCCCGGACCGGGATGACCGGGAAGCGCTCGTCGATCTGCAGGGTCGGCACCGCATCCCGGGCGGCGCCGCGGATGAAGGCGCGCTTGAACAGCGGATGGGCGATGGATTCCGTGGCGCAGACGAAGCGGGTGCCGAGCTGGGCGCCGGCCGCGCCCATCTCCAGATAGGAGAGGATCGCCTCGCCACGGCCGATGCCGCCGGCGACGAAGATCGGGACCTGATCCGCCATGATCGGCAGGATTTCCTGCGCCAGCACATTGAGGCTGACGGGACCGATATGGCCACCGGCCTCCGAGCCCTCGATCACCAGCGCATCGGCGCCGGACCGCACCAGTTTCTTCGCCAGGGCGAGGGCGGGGGCGAAGCAGACCACCTTGGCCCCGCCGTCCCTGGCTTTCTTGATGGCGGCGCCGGGCGGGATGCCGCCGGCGAAGACGATGTGGCCGACCTGGGCTGCCAGACAGGTGTCCACCAGCTGGTCCAGCCGGGGATGCATGGTGATGAGGTTCACGCCGAAGGGCCGCTTGGTCAGCGCCTGGGTCCCGGCGATCTCCTGGGCCAGGCGGTCCGGCTCCATGGCGCCGCAGGCAATGACGCCGAAGGCGCCGGCATTCGATAGGGCGGCAACCAGGTTGCGCTCGCTGACCCAGCTCATCGCCCCGCCCATCAGGGCATAGCGGCTGCCGAAGAAGGCGGCGCCGCGGGCCATGAGATGGCCGAGCCGGGTGCGGCCATCCGCATCGATGGAGGCGGCGATGGGGGCGATGCTGTCCATCGCGGTCAGGCCGGGCCGTCGAGGCCATAGGCGGTGTGCAGGGCGCGCACCGCCAGTTCCGTGTAATCCCCGCCGACCAGGACGCTGACCTTGATCTCGCTGGTCGAGATGACCTGGATGTTGATGCCCTTCTCGGCCAGCGCGCCGAACATGGTATTGGCGACCCCGGCATGGCTACGCATGCCGACCCCGACGACGCTGATCTTGGCGACATCCGGGTCGGCCACGATCCCCTCGAAGCCGACCTCGGGACGGGCCTTCTCGAGCACGTCCTGGGCACGGGCCAGGTCGGCCTTGCTCACGGTGAAGGTCATGTCGGTGGTGGCGTCGGCGCCGAGGTTCTGGACGATCATGTCCACGTTCACATTGGCCTTGGACAGCGCGCCGAAGATGGCGGCGGCGACGCCGGGCCGGTCCGGCACGCGGCGCAGGGTGATCTTCGCATCGTCCCGGGAATAGGCGATGCCGCTGACGATGGGCTGTTCCACGATCTCGTCCTCATCCACCACCAGTGACCCTGGCTTGTCCTCGAAGCTCGACAATACCTGGACCCGGACGCGCTGCTTCATCGCCAGCTCGACCGACCGGGTCTGCAATACCTTGGCACCGACCGAGGCCAGTTCCAGCATTTCCTCGTAGCTGATCCGGTCCAGCTTGCGGGCGCGGGGCACGATGCGGGGGTCGGTGGTGTAGATCCCGTCCACGTCCGTATAGATGTCGCACCGATCGGCCTTGACCGCGGCGGCGATGGCGACGGCCGAAAGGTCCGAGCCGCCGCGGCCGAGCGTGGTGATGCGGTTGCGCACCGGGTCGATGCCCTGGAAGCCGGCGACGACCGGGACCTGGCCGCTCTGCATCCGTTCGATCAGCAGGGTGCCGTCGATGCTTTCGACCCGCGCCTTGCCATGCGCATTGTCGGTCCGGATCGGCACCTGCCAGCCCAGCCAGGACCGCGCATCGACGCCGATGGCCTGCAAGGCGATGGCCAGCAGGCCGATGGTCACCTGCTCCCCGGTGGCGACGACCGCGTCGTATTCCCGGGCGTCGTGCAGCGGCGACAATTCCTGGCACCATTTGACCAGCTGATTGGTCACGCCGGACATGGCGGAGACGACGACGGCCACCTCATGGCCAGCATCCACCTCCCGCTTCACGCGGCCGGCGACGTTGCGGATACGGTCGAGATCGGCGACGGAGGTGCCGCCGAACTTCATCACGATGCGGGCCATGGCGGGCGTTCGGGTCCGGAAAAGCGGGAAGGCGAAAAGCGGGGGGCGAAAAGCGCTGGGTGGCGGTTGCGGCCACGGTAAGGGCGGCACAGATACCGATGTGGCCCCCTGGCTGCAACATTTGCCGGGTCCTGGTGCCGGGCTTGGGCGAAGAGGACGGCGGCGCATGGCTGGCACGGGAAGCGCGATCGGTACGGAAATCGCCAAATTCGATCGCCTGGCGGCGCAATGGTGGGATCCCAAGGGGCCGATGGCACCGCTGCATGCCATGAATCCGGCGCGGATCGGCTGGATCGTGACCCGGCTGGCAGGCCTTCTGGGGCGCGACCCGGCGGGGACGGCACCGCTGGCGGGGCTCAGGGTGCTCGATGTGGGCTGCGGCGCGGGGCTGGCGAGCGAGGCCCTGGCCAGGGCCGGTGCCAGCGTGACCGGGCTGGATGCCGCAGCGGCCGCCCTTGGCGTGGCACGGGCCCATGCGGCAGCCGCGGGACTGGCGATCGACTACCGGGAAGGCATGCCGGAGACGCTGCTGGCAACGGCGGTGGACCGCTTCGACGCCGTGGTGGCGCTGGAGGTGATCGAGCATGTGGCCGACCGGGAGGCCTTCTGCCGGCACCTTGCGGCATTGGTGGCGCCAGGGGGGCCGGTCTTCCTCTCGACGCTGAACCGTACGCCACGGTCCTATCTGATGGCCAAGCTCGGCGCCGAATACCTGCTGCGGCTGTTGCCGGTCGGCACGCATGAGTGGCGGATGTTCGTCCGTCCGGCGGAATTGGGGGCGGAACTGCGGGCAGCCGGGCTGCGGGTGGCCGATATCACCGGGCTGCTGCGGGAGCCGAACGGCGGCTGGCGGTGCGGCCGGGACGTGGGCGTCAATTACCTGGTCATGGCGCGCTGATCGACGCCTTCAGGGTCGATCAGCCACGATCAATCAGCCCGGGTCAATCGGCTCGGGGCACCCAGGGTACGTGGGCGACCTCGATCCCCTCATCCTTCAGTGCCTCGGCATCGGCGGCAGAGGCTTCGCCGTAGATGCCGGATCGATCGCTTTCCCCGCGGTGGATCTTGCGGGCTTCCTCGGCGAAATCCTTGCCCACGTAGTCGCAGTTTTTCTCGATCTCGGCCCGGACGCGTTGCAGCAGGGCGATGACCTGGGCCGGAACCGGGCCGGTGGCGACCTGGGACGGTGCCTCGGCAGGGGACGGGGCCTCGGCGGGGAGTGCAGCAGGCGTGGCGGCCGGCACCAACGCCTTGGCGGCAGTGCGGCCCTTCTTCGGAATGGCCGGTGCCATCAATTGCTTGGCGACATCCGCGCTGCCGCAGACCGGGCATTCGACGTAGCCGGCCTTGGCCTGGCTGGTGAAGGCGGCGCTGTCCTTGAACCAACCATCGAAATCATGGCCAACGGCGCAACGCAGGTCGTAATGGATCATCCCAGCCTTCCAGGTCCAGCCTTGTAGGTATCGACACCGTCAGCGCCATAGCGTGGCACTCAAATGCGTCGAGTGCCACGTTTCAGGCTTAGCAAACCCAGTGCCAAGGCCTGGCAGGTCAGCCGGCCAGCAGGGGATCCAGCTTGCCCGCACGATCCAGGGCGGTCAGATCGTCCGACCCCCCGATGGCCTGACCGTCGATGAAGATCTGCGGCACGGTGGTTCGGCCACCGGAGCGGGCGATGGCATCCTTGCGGGCCTGCGAGCCGGTGGGGGCATCGATTTCCTCGAATGCCGCGCCCTTCCTGCCAAGCAATGCCTTGGCACGCTCGCAATAGGGGCAGAAGAGGATGGTGTAAATTTCGACTTTGGCCATGCCGGCGAGATTGGCTCGCGCCAGCCCACGGTCAAGATGGTTCGTCAGGGTGGTGGAGCAGATTCTGGCCCAGGCGGAACGACCGAGGGTCCGGGCGCCGGGCCCGATGATGAGTGCCCACTCATGGCCGGGCGGAACGCTCGGGCCGCGCAGTTAGCCACCATCATGTAGCCGCGATCATGCCAGGCCCGGTTTTCCTGCGTCCACATGCGGCAGGCTTTGGCCGGCGGGCGCCTGCTTGTAAGCGTGTCGATGCCACCCCACCTCCACTGGCACTCCCGCAGGTAGAGTGCCAGACGGCCCAATTGTCGGGTCCGGTGCTGCCCGATCGGGCAAGCAGACCAGCTGCGATGCTGGCCCCAGAAAGTACGCCCATCATGTCATTCCGCCCCCTGCACGACCGTGTCGTGGTTCGCCGGATCGAGGCCGAGCAGAAGACCAAAGGCGGCATCATCATCCCCGATACCGCGCAGGAGAAGCCGGTCGAGGGCGAAATCGTCGCCGCCGGCCCCGGTGCCCGCGATGAGCAGGGCGAGCTGCGCGCGCTGGATGTCAAGGCCGGCGACCGCGTTCTGTTCGGCAAATGGTCCGGTACCGAGGTCAAGATCGACGGCGAAGACCTGATGATCATGAAGGAATCCGACCTGCTCGGCGTGATCACCGGCAGCCCGAAGGCCGCCTGAACAGCCTTGCGACCCGATATTCAATTATAGGATTTCCCAGATCATGGCCGCAAAAGACGTTCGCTTCGGCGAAGACGCGCGCAAGCGCATGCTGCGTGGCGTCGACATCCTGTGCGACGCGGTGAAGGTCACGCTCGGCCCCAAGGGCCGCAACGTGGTGCTCGACAAGAGCTATGGCGCGCCCCGCATCACCAAGGACGGCGTGACGGTCGCCAAGGACATCGAGCTGGCCGACAAGTTCGAGAACATGGGCGCGCAGATGGTGCGCGAAGTGGCCTCGAAGACCAACGACATCGCCGGTGACGGCACCACCACCGCCATCGTCCTGGCCCAGGCCATCGTCCGTGAGGGCGCCAAGGCGGTTGCCGCCGGCATGAACCCGATGGACCTGAAGCGCGGCGTAGACACCGCGGTCGCCGCGGTTGTCGCCGAGCTGGCGCTGCGTACCCGCAAGATCACCACCGAGGCCGAGACCGCCCAGGTCGGCACCATCTCCGCCAATGGCGAGACCGAGATCGGCGCCATGATCGCCCAGGCGATGCAGAAGGTCGGCAACGACGGGGTCATCACCATCGAGGAGGCCAAGGGCCTCGAGACCGAGCTCGATGTCGTCGACGGCATGCAGTTCGACCGCGGCTACCTCTCCCCGTATTTCATCACCAATGCGGAGAAGATGGTCGTCGAGCTGGAAAATCCCTACATCCTGATCCACGAGAAGAAGCTCTCCGCCCTGCAGACCATGCTGCCGCTGCTCGAAGCCGTGGTGCAGTCGGGCCGGCCGCTGCTGATCCTGGCCGAGGACGTCGAAGGTGAATCCCTCGCAACCCTGGTGGTGAACAAGCTGCGCGGCGGCCTGAAGGTCGCGGCCGTGAAGGCGCCGGGCTTCGGCGATCGCCGCAAGGCGATGCTGGAAGACATCGCCATCCTGACCGGTGGCGAGGTCATCAGCGAAGACCTCGGCATTAAG
>JAQGIA010000076.1 GCA_028291445.1 Belnapia sp. | reverse complement strand
ATCGCCGGCCTGCTCGGCCTGCTGGCGCAGGTCGGCGACCACCGCGAGCCGGGCCGAGAACCGCTTCGCCTGGGCTGCCAGCGCCGCCACGTCGCGGCCGGCGACCAGCGCCTCGACCGCGAAGCGCCCGGGCGGTGCCGCTGCCAGCAGCGCGAGCGTGCTCTGTCCGACCGAGCCGGTGCTGCCGAGGACGGTTATTCTTTTCATCGCCACAACGCTTCCCCAGGCCCCAGTGCCACGCCCAGCAATGCCGCCGCGGGCGCCGCCGACAGTACCCCATCCAGCCGGTCCAGCAGGCCGCCATGGCCGGGGATGAGCGACGAGCTGTCCTTCACATGGAAGCGCCGCTTGATCCAGCTTTCGAACAGGTCGCCGGCCTGGGCCAGCACGCCGAGCACCGCCGCGACCAGCAGCACCCGGCCCAGCGGCAAGGTTGCCGGCTCCATGGCGGCCGCCGCCAGCACGCCGGCCGCCATGGCCGCGACCAGCCCGCCCGCCGCTCCGGACCAGGTCTTGTTGGGCGAGACGGCGGCGGCCAGCTTCGGCCCGCCGAACCGGCGGCCGGCGAGATAGGCGCCGATGTCGCTCGACCAGACCACCAGGAACAGGAACAGCACGTTGGTGAGGCCGGCCGCCGCATCGCCGCGCAGCTGGATCAGCCCGAGGCCGGCGCAGCCGATATAGGGCACGCCGAAGGCCAGCCAGAAGCCGGGGACGCTGCGGCGGAAGCGCGGTGGCCCGGCGATGGCCCAGAGCGCCACGAAGCCGCAGGCCAGCAGCGCCAGCGCCCAGCCCCAGGCGTTGCCCACCGCCAGCACCCCGGCTGCCAGCACCAGCAGCGGCACCGCCAGACCCGGCAGCCGCTTGGTCGAAAAGCCGCAGAGCCGCACCCATTCCCAGGCCAGCAGCGCCACCGCGGCCGCCATCAGCGAGGTCCAGGCCTCGGCGCCCAGCCAGATGCAGAGGATCGCCGCCGGAACCAGCAATGCCGCCGACAGCGCGCGCTTGCGCAGATCCGGCCAGCGCGAGGCCGTCTTGGCCGGGGGCAGGGTCAATTGGGTAAGGTCACTTGCGTAGGGTCACTGGTGAGTAAGGGTCACGCGCCGAGGCTGCTCATCCCGTCCGCTGCTCATCCCGTCCGGGCACCATAGCGGCGTTCCCGCCTGGCGTAGTCGCGCAGCGCGCGGGCGAGGTGCTCGGCGCCGTAATCCGGCCAGAGCACCTCCTGGAAGACGAATTCCGCATAGGCGGCCTGCCAGAGCAGGAAATTCGACAGCCGCTGCTCGCCCGAGGTGCGGATGATGAGGTCGGGGTCGGGCATGCCGGCGGTGAAGAGCCGGGCGGCGAAGGCAGCCTCGTCCAGCTCGCGCGGATCGAGCGTGCCGGCCCGGGCCGCCTCGGCGATGGCCCGTGCCGCGGCGACGATCTCGTCCCGCGCGCCATAGGAGAGGGCGACGTTGAGGTTCAGCCGGGTGCCGCCGGCGGTCACCGCCTCGGCCCGGTCGATCTCGCGCATGGTCTCGGCGCCGAAGCGGGCGCGGTCGCCGATGACCCGCAGCCGGATGCCTTCCTTGGCCAGCGTCGCCACCTCGGAACGGAGGTAAAGCCGCAGCAGGCCGGTCAGCGCCCGCACCTCCTCGGCCGGACGCAGCCAATTCTCGGAGGAGAAGGCAAACAGCGTCAGCCAGCCGACCCCTTGTTCGGCGCAGGCCTCGATGGTGCGGCGCACCGCCTCCGCCCCGGCCTTGTGGCCGAGCGCGACGGGCAAGCCACGGGCCTCTGCCCAACGGCGATTGCCATCCATGATGATGGCGACGTGCTCCGGCACCTCGCCACCGCCCGCGCGGCGGGTCGCGGCGGCTGGGGCCAGCGCCAGGTGATCCAACATGGGTGCGCCCGACATGAACCTCAGACCTGCCTGATATCCTTTTCCTTGTCACTCAAGGTGGTATCCACAAGCTTAATGTAATGGTCGGTCAGCTTCTGGACCTCGTCCGACCAGTTCTTCACCTCGTCCTGGCCGAGCGGCGCCTTCTTGTCCTTCTCCTGCGCCTTGATCTGCTCCATCCCGTCGCGGCGCACGCCGCGGATGGCGACCTTGGTGGCCTCCGCGTATTTGCCGGCGGTCTTGATCAGGTCGTTGCGGCGCTCCTGGGTCAGCGGCGGCAGCGGCACGCGGATCACCTGGCCCTCGGTCTGCGGGTTCAGCCCGAGCCCGCTGTCGCGGATCGCGACCTCGACCGCCTTGGTGATCGACTTGTCCCAGACCTGCACCGACAGCAGCCCCGGCCCACCGACCGAGACATTGGCCACCTGGTTCAGCGGCTGGTTGTTGCCATAGGCCTCGACCCGGATCGGCTCGAGCAGGGCCGGGCTGGCACGGCCGGTCCGCAGGCCGGTGAAGTCCTTCTTCAGCGTCTCGATCGCGCCATCCATCCGGCGCGTCAGATCCTGCTTGAGTGTCTTGAGATCGGCCGGCATGGCCACCTTCCCCCGATCGGTATGGGTGAGGCCGGATGGCCCCGCTGATGATCCCCCGATTCCAGCATGCGAAGATGGCCGGAAGCGGGCGGTTCTGGTCAGTGCTGCTCGATCACCGTGGTGAACTTGCCTTCGCCCCGCAGCACCGCAGTGAAGGCGCCGGGCTCGTGGATGTTGAAGACGATGATCGGCAGGTTGTTCTCGCGCGCCAGGCTGATCGCCGCCGCATCCATGACCAGCAGGTCGCGCGCCAGCATGTCGAGGTAGGTGAGCGTCACGTAGCGCTCGGCCTTGGGATTCTTGCGCGGATCGGCGGAGTAGACGCCATCCACCTGGGTGCCCTTGAACAGCGCGTTGCATTCCATCTCGGCGGCACGCAGCGCAGCGGCGGTATCGGTGGTGAAGAAGGGATTGCCGGTGCCGCCGGCGAAGATCACCACGCGACCCTTCTCCATGTGGCGGATGGCCCGCCGCCGGATATAGGGCTCGCACAGCGACTGCATCGGGATGGCGCTCTGCACCCGGGTCGGCAGCCCGGCCTTCTCGAGCGCCGACTGCATCGCCAGGGCGTTCATCACCGTGGCCAGCATGCCCATGTAATCGGCTTGCGAGCGGTCCATGCCGGCCGCGGCGCCGGCGATGCCCCGAAAGATGTTGCCGCCGCCGATGACCAGGCAGACCTGCACGCCGAGTTCGACCGCGCCCCTCACATCCTCGGCGATGCGCCGGCAGGTAGCGGTGTCGAGGCCGTACTCGCGGCTGCCCATCAGGGCCTCACCGGACACCTTGAGCATCACACGCTGATAATTGGGCGGATTGTTCATTGTGAGACCGTCACGGGAGCGGGGAACCATATGCAGCAGCCCCTGCCCCGGCAAGGCCCTGGACAGCCGCCGACATCCACATGCGAGTGAACGGCACGCGCATGGGTTGAG
>JAQGIA010000065.1 GCA_028291445.1 Belnapia sp. | reverse complement strand
CATTCGGTGCCCGGAATCGCCGCCGCCATGCGCCGCCTGCACGACGACCCGACGCTCTACGCGACGATCCGGTGCCAAGCGCTAGAGGCGGCGCGGCGAGCCGGCTGGGAGGAGAAGACGAACGACTTCCTGCAGGTTTGCCAGGGCGAGAGCGCCGACCCCGCACGGCGGCCCCAGCAGGCATGATCACCATGACGCAATGATTGGGTACCCGCCCCGAGTTTCTTCATGATATCGACGACCGGGGCCGCGCTTGCAGTCGGATCCACGCCGATCGGCCAATGAGGTAGACCATGCTGAGCAGCTCCGCCGCGATCTTCGCAACACGCCTGCCCGCCGAGATGCCTGCCGCGCCGCCCTGGCCCTCCGCCTGGTCCGGGCTGCCGCCCTTCGCCTTCTGGATCGTCTCGGCGTTGCGCCCACGGACCCTGGCCGAACTCGGCGTGTTCCATGGCCTGTCCTATTGTTGCTTCTGCGAGGAAGTGGTCCGCGCCGGGCTGACCACCCGCTGCAGCGGCATCGATACTTGGCAGGGCGACGAGCACAACGGCCGCTACGGCGCCCAGGTGCTCGCCTCCCTGCGGGCACATCATGACCCGCTTTACAGCGGCTTCTCCGAACTACTGCAAATGCCCTTCGATGCGGCGATCGACCGCTTCGAGGATGGCAGTCTCGACCTGCTGCATATCGACGGCTTCCATACCTACGAAGCGGTCCGCCATGATTTCGAGACCTGGCGTCCCAAGCTCTCGCCCAATGCGGTCGTGCTGTTCCACGACATCGACGTGCGGCACGAGGATTTCGGGGTATGGCGGTTCTGGGACGAGGTGCGCGCCGGCCGACCGAATTTCGCCCTGCATCATTCGCATGGCCTGGGCGTGCTCGGCATGGGCACCGACTATCCGGCGCCGGTGCAGGCGCTGTTCGATGCTTCGCCCGCGGAGGCCGATTCCATCCGCGCCGCCTTCGAAGCGATGGGCGCGCATATCTCGGCCCGCCACAGCATGCAGCGCAAGCTGCATGACGCGATCATCCCGACCGGCGTCTCGGCTGAGGTGCTGGATGTCGCGCGCCGCTGGCGTCGCGCCCTGCGGCGGGCCTGACCCGCAGGCCAGGCCCGATCCGATCCGCCGCATGCGCCCTGGTCACGCGGAGGTTGCCCAGCTTGAGACGCCCCAGTTCGAAGCGCCCAAGCCTGAAGCGCCCCGCATCGAGATCGCCCAGGTCGACAGCTTCGAGGCCCTCGGCGCCGAGTGGCGCGCGCTGGAGGCGCGCGCGAAGCCGAGCTTCTTCCAAAGCTGGACCTGGGTCGGTTGCCTCGCCGAGGAGCGCTTCCCCGATCCAGTGGTGCTGCGGGCGACGGTGGGCGGGCAGACGCTCGGGCTGGCGCTGTGCAACCGCCGCCGCGGCCGGCTGTGCCTGACCGAAAGCGGCGATGCCGGCCTGGATGCGCCTTTCGTCGAGCACAACGCCCCGCTGCTGGCCCCGGGACTTCGCCCGGATGTGCTGCCCTGGCTGTTCCGGGCCGCCTGGTCGGCGCGTGGGGTGCGACGCCTGGTGCTCAGTGGCGTCCCGCCTGCGGTCGCCACGGCGGCGGGCGGCCTGGCCTGGCGGCGTCAGGCCCGGGCCGTGCCGCTGGTCGACCTGGCCAGGGTGCGCGAGGCCGGCGGGAATTGGCTGGCGAGCCTCAGCGCCAATACCCGCTATCAGCTGCGCCGCTCGGCGAAGCATTATGGCGGCCCCCGGCTGATCCGGGCGGCGACCGAGGCCGAGGCGCTCGATGGGCTGGCGGCGCTGGCTACGCTGCATGCGGAGCGCTGGCGCGAGCGCGGCCAACCCGGCGCCTTCGCCACTCCCTGGCTGCAACGCTTCCACCGGACTTTGATCGGGCGCGGGTTGGGGCGGGGCGAAGTGGATCTGCTGCGGGTGGTCGCGGGCGATGGCCGCGCCATCGGCTATTTGTATAACTTCCGGCTGGGCGGGCGGGTCTCGGCCTACCAGAGCGGGCTGGACCTGGCCGGCGCCGGGCCGCAGGGCAAGCCGGGGCTGACCTGCCACCAGCTGGCGATAGAGCGGGCTCTGGCGGAAGGCGATGCGGTCTATGACCTGCTCGCCGGCGCCAGCCGCTACAAGCGCAGCCTGGCCAATGCCGAGTCGGAGCTAATGTGGGTCGAGCTGGTGCGGCCCTGGTCGCTGGCCGGGCTGGCGGTGCGGCTGCGGGCCGTAATACAAGCCAGGATGCAGGCCAGGATGCGGCCTGACCCAGCTCAGCCCACGAACAGCGCCGCATAGGCCTCGAACATCGCCTCCTGGTCGTAGTCCCGCTCGGCCTTGGCGCGATTGGCGGCGCCGATCGCCATGCGCCGCGGCGCATCGGCCAGCAGCCCGGCCAGGGCGGCCGCCAAGGCGGGTGCCGTCTGCGGCACCACATAGGCGTCGTTCGCCGGATCGAGCATCGCCCGCACGTCGCCCACATCGGTCGCCGCAACGGGCAGGCCGGCGGCCATCGCCTCCAGCACCGAGAGCGGCATCTGCTCAGTATCGGAACTCAGCGCGAAGATATCGAAGCTGGCGTAGAGCGCGGCCGGCTCGGCCACATGCCCGGCGAAGCGGACCTGCCCGGCAATTCCGAGCGCCGCCGCCTGGGCTTCGAGCGCCGGCCGCGCCGGCCCGTCGCCCACGATCACCAGCCGTGCCGCCAGGGCGGGCGGCAAGGCCGCGAAGGCCTCCAGCAGCCGGCCGAGGTTTTTCTCGGCCCGCAGTGCGGCGACGGTGCCGATGACCGGCCCCTCCCCCGCTGGTCCCTCTCCCTCCGGCCGTGCCGCAGCGGCGAAGCGCCTGAGGTCGATGCCGTTCGGCAGGTAGCGCAGCCGCGCCTCCGGCAGCCGCCAGACCCCGGTGGCGATGCGCCAGAGAGTGCGGGAGGGCAGCACCACGGTGCGGCGGCCGAGCAGCAGGCGGCGGGCCCAGACCCGGCGCGGGATCTGCGCCGTGCGCTCCTCCGGGCCGAAGCCGTCCTCGATGTGGATATGCCGCATGATGGGCCGCGCCAAAGGAAACGGAGCATTGGCCATCGCCCATTCGATGCTGCCCCAATTGCTGGTCACCAGCACATCCGGCCGCAGCGTCCGCAAGGTGCGGCGGAAGGTCAGCAGGTTGGCCAGCGTCGCGCCCTTGCGGATCGGCACCGCCGGCCAAGTGACGTCGAGGCCGGGATCGAGCCGTTCGGCACAGGCGCGGTTGCCGTCCATCGCCACGATGGCGTGGCGGAAGCGCGGCCCGAAGCGATTGGCGATGGCGGCGAAGCGGACCTGCGGCCCGCCGGTCGCGAAGGTCGAGAAGACGCTGAGGATGAGCGGCGCGGTCATCAGCGAGTTTAGGTGGGGGCGTGGATGGCGATGGCCTGGGCGGCGAAGACCGCCGGGTCCGCCACCGGATGCCAGCCGAGGTCGCGCTTGGCATCACTGCAGTCGAAGCGCGCCAGCAGCCCGCGCGAGACGATGTCGCGCTTGGGCGGCAGCGGCACCGCGCGGCCGCCGGCGCGCTTGACCAGCCACTTGGCCATCTCCTCGGCCCAGAGCTGTTCCGGCCATTGCGGGTGGAAGCGCAGCGGCCGGCCGGTGGCCCGGGCCAGATCGGCGATATAGGCGCGGGCCGTGGGCCGCACGTCGCCCACCAGATTGTAGCAACGGCCTTCAATTCCTGGCGCTTTGGCGGCCAGCAGAATGGCCTCGGCCACATCCTCCACCAGCACGAAGGGTAGCGGGTTGGTGCCGCGGTTCCAGCCGATGCAATGCTGCTCGGCATTGTAGAAGCCGAGGCCGCTGTGGAAGGGCGAGGTCCCCTCCCCCACCACCAGCCCAGGCCGCAGAATGACGACTGGCAGCGCCTCCCGCGCATGCATCTCCAGCAACATCAGGTCGGCAACCGCCTTGGCCCGGGCGTAGTCGCCGCGCTGTTCGGCCTGGGGGTCGGGCGGCGTCGCACCGGTGATGGGGGCGTCCTGCGGGCCGAGGTAGAGCGAGGCGATGGAGCCGACATGGACCAGCCGGCGGGCGCCGGCGGCGAGCGCGGCACGGGCCACGGTCTCGGCGCCGCCGACCATGGCGGCGCGGATCTGCGCGTAATTGGCGCCACCGCCGCCATGCGCCAGGTTGACGACGACCGGGGCGCCGGCGATGGCGCGGCCGACCGCCACGGCATCGCGGATGTCGCCGCCCTGCAGCGTCACCCGCGGATCAGCGAAATCGGCCGGCAGGTTGCGGGTGGAGCGGGCCATGACGGCGACGCGGAGACCGGCGGCGAGGCTGCGGCGCACAGTGGCGGTGCCGATGAAGCCGGTGCCGCCGAGAATGGCGATATCGGGCCGCCCTTCGCCGACCGCCGGGGTAGCCAATGGGACGGCCAACGGGGCTGGCTTCGGGGCCAGGGCCAAGGCCGGTGCCGGGGCCGCAGCGCCGAAGGCGTCGTCGCGCAGCCTTTCGCAGGTCTCGACCAGCATGGTCCCGAAGGCGGCATCCGCCATGAAGGCCGGGCCGCCGTCGAGCGCCGCATGGAAGGCGGCGATGCTGCCCTGCATGCCGGTGAAGAAGCTGTCGCTGCGGGGCTTCAGCCGCAGGGTCGAAAGCCCGTAGTCGAGCGCGTTGCGCAGGCCAGACCCGGCCACCGCGCCAGCGGTGCGGAGGCCGGAATAGACGCCGTCGGCGACATCCAGCCAGCGCGTGCGCGTATGGGCATAGCAGCGGTTCGCGAGGATATCGGCGACGACCACGCCATCGTCGCAGATCACCGAGACCTGCCAGAAGGGGAAGTTCTGGCCGACCGCGAAGCGGAGCTGGGCCGGCAGCGCCGCGCAATCGAGCGTCGCGGTCAGGCTCGGGTAGAAATCCAGCCCGGCGCCGATGGCGACCGGTGGCCCGGCGATGGCCCGCACCGTGCCGATCGGTCCGGCGATGGCGGCGATCTGCGACAGCGGATGGACCGCCTGTTCCAGCAGGATGTTGCCCGGCTCGTGGAACATCCAATGGCCGAAGGCCCGCGCCGCGAGCTGGCGCAGCGGGACGTTGTAGAGGCAATCGACGAAGCGCGGCCGGCCGAAGCGCCCGGCGGCGATCAGCGCCCGTGCCCGGGCGAAGGCCGGATGAAAGATGAAGTTCTGGTTGACCCCGAGTTGCGTCCCGCCGGCCGCGGCCGCGGCAGCCAGCTCCGCGCATTGGGCGCCGCTGACCGCCATCGGCTTCTCAACCAGCACGGACTTGCCGGCGGCGAGGAAGGGCAGCGCCACGGCGGCGTGCAAATCGGGCGGCACCAGCACATGGGCGGCGTCGATGCCGCCCTCGGCCAGGGCCTCGGCCACGCTGGCATGGGTGCGCCGCACCCCGAAGGCCTCGGCCAGGTTGCGGGCGGCGCCTGGGCTGGGGTCGACCACCGCGACGATGGCGAGGCCCGGCAGGCCCCGCAGCGCCTCCGCATGGACGCGCGCGATGGAGCCGGCACCAACGAGGCAGATGTGTCGCACTGGGCAGGATCCTCTGGAGGCCGGGCCGTGGCCGTCACGCCGTACCGCATGACAGCAACGGATTAATCGAAGCCTGCCAGGCGGCGCCTGGCCCAGCGCAAAAGCAGGGCGAAAACCTTAAGGCTGGGCCGTCCAGCGTTCCAGCAGCAGCGGCGCGAAAACCTGCGTCTCGCCGAGCCGGCGGTCCGGCAGCGCGATCGCCGTGGTGCTCTGCGGCCGCAGCAGCAGGATGTCGCCGGTCGCCGTGGGCGGCGCCTCCCGCCGGTCCCACAGCGCGACCGAGACGCCGAGCGCCCGCAGCCGCCGGCTGTCCTCGCCGAGATCGAGCAGTCCGAGCATCGGCTCCGGCAGCTTCCGCATCAGCCGGTCCCAGTCGGCGTTGAGGATATAGGCCTGGCGCGGGTCGCCCCAATCCGGTCCGGCGAGGGACCAGAGGAAGCACCAATAGGCGAAGTCGCCGTCGACCAGCACCAGATCGCCCGGCCGTGCCGCCAGCCGCACCGCATCGGCGGCCGGCTGGTAGCCGTCGCCCTTGGCGCGGGCGGTCTGCCCGGCGACGGTGATGCCGCCCCAGAGCAGCACCAGCGCCAGCACCGTTGCCCGGCCCGCCTGGCGCGACAGCGCGCCGCCCAGCGCCGCCCGGGCGAGACAGAGGCAGAGGAAGGGGATGACGGGGACGAAGATCCGCTCGATCCAGAGCGGCTTGGCGAGATGGCTCGCCAGCGCCGCCAGCAGCAGGGGAACGAAGACCAGCGTCAGGATGGGCAGCACCAGGCGGCGGTCGCGCAGCATCCCGGCGAGCAGCGCCAACAGCACCACCGCGCCAAGCAGCGGGCCCGCCAGCAGCGCGAATTGCGGGGCGAATTGGACGAAGCCGCCGCCGCCCGCAAGGAATTTCCAGACCGCGACGATGTCCTGCAGGCACGGGGTACGCAGATGGCTGACGCCGCGCAGCATGCCGATGCCGATCGCCGGCAGGGACAGCACCAGGACCACCCCCTCGGCCAGCAGCCAGCGCAGGATCAGGTAGCGGCGGCGCGTCGCCAGCACGCCGATGCCGCCGAAGACGACGATGCCGGAGAGCATGAGCAGGCCGGCGGTATGGCTGGCAGTGACCGCGACCTGGGCAAGAATCATCCAGAAAGCACCCAGCCGGCCGGAGGTGCCCTCGATCCAGCGGGCCTGGGCGTACCAGGCCCAGACCGCCAGGAACATGACGAAGGTGTACATGCGCACCTGGTCGGCATAGAGCAGCGCCGCCGGCGAGACCGCCAGCAGCAGCGCCGCCGCGAGCCCGATGCGCGGCCCGTAGAGTCGCCCCGCGGCATGCGCCAGCAGCATGACCGCGGCGGCATGCCACAGCATGGAATTGGCCATCAGCCAGCCATCGCCCTGGCCAACCAGCATCCAGAGGCTGAGTTGCAGATAGTAAAGCGGTGGGTGCACGCCGAAGCGCAGCACGGTGACCAGCGTGGCCCAGGGGCCATGCGCGGCGAAATTGGCCGAGAGCAATTCATCGAGCCCGAGTCCGCGGTTGGCGAGCCCGATGCAGGACAGCACGAGGGCCAGTACCGCGATGGCGGCGACCGCCGGCCCGGGTCGTGACAGGACGCCAACGCGCGCAGCGGCGACAGCCGAGGACATCAGAGCTTCATCCGCTTGCAGGCCATTTCAGGAAGTTGCCGGATGACCGATATCCAGCGGTATGGAGCATAGCCGAAGGCGTAACGGCCGGCCATCGTCAGTGCGGGCGCCGGTGCCGCGAATTGCGCGGATGACAGCTGCGCGCGGCACCGGGCAGGCATTCGGGTGACTACATACTAGCCAGCACGATCAGGCCGCAGGCAACGGCGCAGGCCTGGCTCAGGCGGTCGGTCGCGGCGAAGATGACCGGGTCGTCATGCATCTCGTTGCGCTGCGTCAGCAGCAGCACGCGCGAGACCCAGTAGAGCAGCACGACGCAAATCAGATAGAGCCGGTTGGGCGAGGTATAGAGCGCCCGCACCGCCGGGCTGTCGGCATAGAGCGCCAGCACCAGGATTGCGGTGTAGCCGCTGGCCGCGGCCATCGCCATCAGCACCGGCAGGTCGGTAACCCGATAGCCGCGGCCGGGCGCGCTGGCCTCGCCGACGGCGGCGCGGTCGATCAGTTCGGCGCAGCGCTTGACCAGGGCGAGGCAGGTGAAGAGGAACAGGGCGAAGCTGCCGAGCCAGGCCGAGAGCCCCACGCCGGCCGCGACCGCGCCGGCATAGAGCCTGAGGCCATAGAGCCCGGCGAGGGTGACGACATCGAGCAGCACCTGCCGCTTCAGCACCAGCGAATAGGCCAATGTGCCGATGCCATAGACCAGCAGCACGGCGAGGAAGGGCAGGCCGACACCGAGGCCGGCCAGCAAGGCGCCGAACAGCAGCCCCGGGATCATCACCAGCCCATGCACCAGCGGGATGGTGCCGGCGGCGAAAGGCCGGCGGCGCTTGGTCGGGTGCGCCCGGTCGCGTGGCAGGTCGATCAGGTCGTTGGTGACATAGACCGCGGAGGCGCAGAGGCTGAAGCTGATGAAGGCCATGACGCAGGTCCGCAGGTCGGCGAGGCCCCAGTGGTGCGCGCCGATGGCCGGGACCAGCAGCAGCAGGTTCTTGGCCCATTGGTGCAGGCGGATCGCCTTGAGGTAGCTGCGCGGGCCGGCCTGGCGCCGGCTCAGCACGCGCGCCGTGGGCCAGCGGGCCAGCACCTTGCGCTGCAGATTGGCCGGGGCATCGGCCAGCAGCACGCCATGCGCCTTTTCCCAGATGGCGAGATCGACGGCGTCGTTGCCGATATAGTCGAAGCCGCCTTCGCCGAAGGCCGCGACCAGCGCCGCCGCCTTGGCGTCGCCGGCGAGGTTGATGCCGCCATCCGAGGCGAAGCTGCCGTCGAACAGGCCGAGCTTCTCGACGAGTTCGTCGACGAAGCGACGGTCGGCGGCGGAGGCGAGGTAGATGGGGCGGCCGCGTGCCCGCTCGGCCTGGATGAACTCCAGCACCTCCGGGTTGAGCGGCAGGCTGGCGACATCGAGCCGGGCGATGGCGGCGATGCGGGCCTTCAGCGCCGCCTTGCCGTCGCGCAGCGCGGCGAGCGCGGCGAGGCCGTCGAGCGGGCTATGCCCCATGGTCCAGAAGAAGGCCTCGATCAGCGTATCGGAGCGGACCAGGGTGCCGTCGAGATCGACCACCAGCGGCCGCGCGTCGGTGCCGGGACCAAGGGGGCCAGAACTGGAGGGGCCAGAACCGGAGGTGCCGGAACCAGGAGGGGTTTGGCCATGCGGCTTGGGACCGAAGGGCTTAGAAGCGGTGCCGGCCAAAGACATGTCGGGCGATCCTCGGGAAACGTCGTTGGCCACAGACTCGGGGACCAAAACGGGGCTTGCGGCCTGGGCGCGAATACGGGGGCGCGAAACACAGGGGCGCGAACACGGACAGGCGTTCGGCATGGCAGGGCCCTCGTTGGAGGGCGGAGCGGCGGTCCCATACCGCGTCCCTCCCGCCGTCTCCAGGCACAATCATGCGGCTGGGGACACCCAATGCCTCAGCCCAGGGCTGCCGGCACCGCCGCCAATGGCAGGGCGGGGGCCGGGCGCAACAGGCCGGGAAAACCGGCCTCAACCAGGGCGCGGTAACGTCTGGCCAGGATTTCTACCCGGCGCTTCTCACGCGCCGCCCGCAGCGCCGCGACCTGGGTGGCGTAGCGGGCCGTGTCCATCCCTGACACGATGGTCTCGAGCGCGGCCTCCAGAAGCTCCGCATCCTCTGAGAGAGTGCCGATTTCGCCGTATTCGGAGAAGAATTGCTCGTACAGCGGCAGCCGGCTGGTGACCAGCGGCTTCAGCCAGGTCAGGGCGTCGATCAGCGCGCCGCTGGCCGAGAGGTCGTAGTAGCCGGTACGGAAGGGCAGGAAGACGTAGTGCAGGCTGGCGAGGCGGGCCTCGAATTCTGCGCGGGTCAGTTGATCGGCGCTCGGCGGATGCGC
>JAQGIA010000024.1 GCA_028291445.1 Belnapia sp. | reverse complement strand
GGAGGATGGAGGGGGTTAAGACCGGGCGGGGGCTGGTGCTCGGCGTGGCGGTGCTGGCGGGGCTCGGCTTCGCGCTGAAGCCGCATTTCCTGGCGGTGCCGGGGCTGGTGGAGGCGCTGGTGCTGCTGCACCGCGGCCTCGGCCGGGCCGGGTTGCGGCGAAGCCTGGGCGATGCGGTGCCCTGGACCATGGCGGCGATCTGGCTGCTGTATTTGGCCAGCATCCCCGTGGTCTTCCCCGACTACTTCGGCCATGTGCTGCCGCTGGTCTGGGACTTCTACCTGGACCTCGGCGGCTTCGCCTGGTGGCAGGTGCTGCTGACGGAGCGGTTGGGTACGGCGCTGATGCTACTGCTGCCGCTGGCCGTGGTGGCGGCGCGGGGAGGCTTCGGGGCGCTGCCCAAGGTGCTGGCGGTGGCGGCGCTCGGCGCCACGGTCTCGGCCGTGGTGCAGCACAAGGGCTGGTCCTACCATGTGGTGCCGGTGCGGATCTTCGCCGGGCTGCTGGCGGTGGTGCTGGCGGCGCGCTGGCTGGACCGGGCGCTGCGAGGGGCCGCTGCCCGCCGCGCCGCGCCCGGTGCTGCGGTGGTCGCCGCCTTCGCCATCGGGCTGCATAATTTCGCCGGCGCCGAGGCACCCTGGCGCGAGCTCACCTGGAGCTGGTCGCGCGCCGGGGAGGTTTCCGCCCTGCTCAAGCGGGAGGCCTATGGCGAGCGGCTGCTGGTGCTCTCGCCCGACATTTTCCCGGTCTACCCCGCGTTGAATTATGCGCGGGCGCAATCCACGCTGCGGACCATGAACCTCTGGCTGCTCCAGGGGGTCTACAACCGCTGTCCCGAGAGCGGCGCCCGCTACCGTGAGACCTGGGAAATGTCGCGGGCGGAATTCTTCGTCTACCGGACCGTTGCCGAGGATTTCTCCCGGGCCCCGCCGGCAGCGATCCTGATCGCCCGCAACCCCGGCATACCGTGGTGCGGCAAGGAGTTCGACGTGCTTGAGTATTTCGCCCGCCATCCGCTTTTCGCGGAAACCCTGCGGCGCTACCGGCCGGCGGCCGAGATCGAGGGCTATCGCCTGCTGCGGCGCGAGCAGTGATGCGCGCCGGCAACCCAGCACCCGTCCCTTCGGCGCCCGTCCCTTCGGCGCCCGTCCCCTCGGCACCCGTCCCCTCGGCACCTGTCCGCTCGGCACCTGTCCCGATGGCCATGGCGGCAGGCTATCGCGCCGTGCCGACCGGCGAGGAGGCGGTGCGCGGCCTGGCCTTCGTCGGGCTCGGCTACATGGTGATCTCGGCCGCCGATGCGGCGGTGAAATGGGTGATGCCGGAGATCGGCCCGGCCGCGGCGCTGGTCTGGCGCGGGGCGATCGGCGCGCTGCTGGTCTTCCTGTTTGCCCGCGGGCGGGGGCTGATCCCGGTGAACCGGCGGCTGCTGGCCTGGCGCAGCCTGCTGCACTGCACGATTTCGGTCACCTGGTACTATGCCTGGTCGTCCGGCGTCTCGCTGGCCGATAGCTATGCGGTGGCCAGTGCCTCGCCGCTGCTGATGACCATGCTGGCGATCCCGCTGCTAGGGGAGAAGGTCGGCTGGCGGCGCTGGACCAGCACCGCGGTCGGCTTCTGCGGCGTGCTGTTCATGCTGCAGCCGGGCGGCGAGCTGTGGCGCTGGGAATCGGCGATGCTGCTGGTGGCCACGGCGGCCATGGCGCTGACCCGGATCTGGACCCGGGTGCTGACCCGGACCGACCATCCCAATACCATCGCCTTCTGGCTGCTGCTGACCCATGTGCCGGTCGGGCTGGCGCTGCTGCCCTTGCCCTTCCTCTGGCCGGCCTCCGGCCCGCCGCCGCTGCTGCCGAGCCTGTTCGGGATGCTGGCGCTGGTCGCCTTCGGCATCGCCAACGGCGCGGCGCAGATGCTGTTCGCCCGCGGCTTCGCCCTGGCGCCGATCTCGGCCATCGCGCCCTTCGAATATACCCCGCTGCTCTGGGGGATCGGCCTCGGCTACCTGATCTGGGGCGAGGTGCCGGCCTGGACCACCCTCGGCGGCGCGGCGGTGGTGGTCGCCGCCGGGCTCTACAACGTGCACCGCGAAAGGGTCAGGCGGGCGGCGGAACGGGCGGCCAAGGATGCCGGCAAGGATGCAGGCACGGGTGCGATCGGGGATGCAGGCGGGGCGGCGGGCTGATGGCGCTCCGCCACGACGTGAAGCGCGGCGCGCTCTGCATGCTGGCCGCGCATGCGCTGTTCACCGGCATGGGCGTGCTGGTGAAATCGCTGTCCGAGACCATCCCCGTGGTCGAGCTAATGGTCTTCCGCAGCGTCTTCGCCCTGCCGGTGCTGCTGTTCATCCTGATGCGCTCCGGCCTCGGCATCGGCACGCTGCGGACCAGGCGGCTCGGCGGGCATGTGCTGCGGGCCGGCACCGGGATCGCGGCGCAATCCTGCGGCTTCTTCGCGCTCACCCTGCTGCCGCTGGCCGAGCAGACCGCGCTCGGTTTCACCCAGCCGCTGTTCGTGACCATGCTGGCGATCCCGCTGCTGGGGGAGAAGGTCGGGCTGCATCGCTGGTCGGCGGTGGCGATCGGCTTCTGCGGCGTGCTGATCATCGCCGCCGGGCAGGGGGCGCTGGGCGGGATGGCGGGGGCGCCGGTGCTCGGCATCGGCACGGCGGTGGCGCAGGGGATGTTCTCCGCATTGACCACCCTGCTGGTGCGGCAGCTCTCGGCGACGGAAAGCTCCACCACCATCACGCTCTGGCAGTCGCTGCTGATGGGCAGCTTCGCGCTGCTGCTGCTACCCTTCTTCTGGGTGACGCCGACGCCGCTGGAATGGCTGCTGCTGATCCTGATGGGGCTGATCGGCGGGGCGGCGCAATGGCTGCTGACCGAAGCCTGGTCTTCCGCCCAGGTCTCCTCGCTGGCGCCCTATTCCTATTCGGCGCTGCTCTGGTCGGTGCTGTTCGGCTGGATCGCCTTCGGCGACAGGCCGGGCCCGAGCATGCTGGCGGGTGGCGTGTTGATCGTGGCGGCCGGCTTGTACATCCTGCATCGGGAGCTGGTGCGCCGGCGGCAAAAACACGAGGAAACGCCAGAATGAGCATTCATTCCCCCATGAGCATTCCCTTATGAGCATTCCTTTCCTGAAGCAGGACCCGCTGGCGCATGGCGCGGTGGAGCGGGTCCCGGTGCCGGGGGGACGGCCGCTCGTCCGCCGGCTGGTCTGCAACAACCCCTCCGCCTTCACCTTCCGCGGGACCAATACCTATATCATCGGCGAGGGCCAGGTGGCGGTGATGGATCCGGGGCCGGAGGATGCGGCGCATCTGGCGGCGATACTGGCGGCGACCGCGGGCGAGACCATCACCCAGGTGGTCATCACCCATACCCACCGCGACCATTCGCCCGGCGCCCGGCCGCTGGTCGCCG
>JAQGIA010000014.1 GCA_028291445.1 Belnapia sp. | reverse complement strand
GCCGCGGCAGGTCGTAGCCGGCCAGCAGCAAATTGTCGGTGACCGAGATCTGGGTGAAGACGCGATGGCCCTCGATCACATGCACCAGCCCGGCGCGGGCGGCGCTGCGCGGATCGGCGCCCTTCATGTCGGCGCCGCCGAAGCGGACCGTGCCGCCATTCACCGGCAGCAGGCCGGAGATGGCCCGCAGCAGGGTGGTCTTGCCGGCGCCGTTCGGGCCGAGCAGCGCCACCACCTCCCCCGCGGCGATCCGCAGGTCGATCCCGTGCAGCACCGCGATCTTGCCGTAGCCGGAGCGGAGGCCCGCCACCGCCAACAGGGGCTCACCCACCGAGATAGGCACTGACAACCTCCTTGTGCACGCGGATCTCGGCCGGGGTCCCGGCGGCCAGCACCTTGCCGAGGTTCAGCACCGTCACCTGGTCGCAGATGTCGAAGATCAGGTCGGCGTGGTGCTCGACCAGCAGCACGCCGATGCCCTGGCGGCTGACCGCCTTGATCAGCGCGCCGAGCCGCTTGATCTCCTCGACCGAAAGCCCCGCCGCCGGCTCGTCCAGCAGCAGGAAGGCCGGTTTCAGCATCAGCGCCCGGGCGATCTCCATGAAGCGCAGCTCGCTGTGCTGCAACCGGTCGGCCCGCACCTCGGCGAGGCCGGCGATGCCCACCGCGGCCAGCGCCAGCCGCGCCCGCGCCGCCATGTTCCGCTCATCCGCCCGGTGCCGCGGCAGCGACAGCAGGGCCTCGACGAAGCTGGCGGTGCCCTCGATGCTGGCGCCGATCATGACGTTCTGCAGCACGGAAGCCTCGCCGATCAGCCGCGGCGTCTGGTAGGTGCGGGCGATGCCGCGGGCGGCCCGGCCTACCGGCGCACCCGGCGGCAGCACCACGCCGCCGATCGCCATCCGGCCCGCCTCCGGCCGGTAATAGCCCGAGATGACGTTCAGCGTGGTGGTCTTGCCGCTGCCGTTCGGGCCGATCAGCCCATGCACCTGGCCTTGCCGCACCGCGAGATCGACGCCGTCGATGGCGCGCACCCCGCCGAAGGCCAGCACGATGCCGGTGAGCGTCATGGTTTCCGGCACCTCCGGGCTTCGCGCTTCCGGGTTTCGCCCTTCTGGCCGGCCGAGCAGCGGCGCCAGCGCCTCGGCCCGCGGCTGGATGGCGCGGTTCTCCGGCAGCGGCAGGCGGTTGCTCCGGTCGAGCAGCGCGGCGATGCCGCCCGGGATGGCCAGCACGATCACCAGCAGCAGCGCCGCGTAGAGGAAGGTGGACCAGGCGGCGAGCGGCGCGGCCACTTCCGGCAGCAAAGTCAGGACGATGGTGCCGAGCAGCGGCCCGAGGATCGACCCCCGGCCGCCGATCAGCACCGCGATGAAGAACAGCAGCGACAGGTCGAAGGTGAAGGCATCCGGGGTGATATAGGTCTGCAACGAGGCGAACAGCCCGCCGGCGAAGGCCGCCAGGGCGCCGGCCAGGATGAAGACCAGGATCAGCATGCGCGGCTTGTCGATGCCGCTGGCCTCGGCCGCCACTTCCGAATCGCGGATGGCGACCAGCGCCCGGCCGAAGCGGCTATGCGCCAGGTTGGCGGTCGCCCAGGTGCAGACCACGGCAGCGCCAAGGCAGAAGTAGTAGAAGCCCCAGGCGGTATCCAGCGGCGCCGGCAGCGCGGGGCCGGGAATGCCGATGCCGCCCCCCGTGACCTCCTGCCAGGCAAGGGTGATCTGCGTCACGATGGTGGCGAAGCCCAGCGTCGTCATGGCGAAGTAGAAGGTGCGCAGCCGGAGCGCCGGCAGCCCGACGATCACCCCGAAGAAGGCGCCCGCCACCGCCGCGAGGCCGAGCGCCGGAAAGGCCCCCATCGGCGCCATCACCGTGCCCGCCGTCAGCACGCTGGCGGTATAGGCGCCGATGGTCAGCAGCGCGACGTAGCCGATCGCCAATTGCCCGGCGAAGCCGACGATCAGGTTGAGCCCGGCGACCAGGATCCAGTAGATCGCCGCCCGCGTCGCGATCAGCGCCCATTACTCGTTGCCGGTGAGCGGCAGCGCCAGGGCGAGCGCCAGCAGCGCGGCGAAGGGCCACAGGGCGCGCAACAGGGAGGCCCGCATCATCGAACCCGGCATCAGACCCTCCGCGCCGTGGGCATGCCGAACATGCCCTGGGGCCGCAGCAGCAGCACGATGATGAACAGGGTGAAGACCGCGACCGAGGAGAAGATGCCGCCGACGGTGAAATTCGCCGCCTGCTGGAACAGCCCGAGCAGGATGCCGCCGATCACCGCGCCGCGGTTGTTGCCGAGCCCGCCCAGCGCCACCGGAATGAAGCCGTAGAAATTCAGCAGCGGCCCATTGGCGAAGAAGGCCAGCAGCAGCTGCCCGCCGGAGAATCCGGCCAGCGCCCCGACCGCGCCCGCCATCGCATAGCTGGCGATGCGCAGGTTGCGCTCCGGCAGGCCCAGCGCGCGGGCGGCGAAATTATCCTCGGCGATGGCGACGAAGGCCCGCCCCACCAGGGTATGCCGATAGAGATATTCGAGGCCGATGATGGTGACGGCGCAGGCGGCGACCGGCAGCCAGTATTTCTCGTCCCAGACGCCGCTCCCCATGGCCAGCAACCGCGGGAAAGGCTGCGGCTCGGTGCTCCATTCGAGCGCGGTCAGGTGCTGGATCAGCAGCGCCACCGCCAGGGTGGACAGCACGTACAGATGCTGGTCGAGGCTTTTCAGCACCGGCCGCACCGCGATGAACTCGGTAATCACGCCGACCAGGGCGCAGGCCGCCATGGTCAGCAGCAGCGCCGGCACCAGCGGCACGCCGAGCCGCAGCATGAACAGCGAACCGAAAACCCCGCCGAGCATGCCGAGCTGCCCGGCGGTGAAGCTCATCACGCGGGAGGTGGAATACATCGTGTTGTAGGTGATGCCGATCAGCGCATAGACCGCGCCGACGGCGAGGCCCGAGGCCAGGATGGAAGCCAGCATGCCCGCGCGCCCGGCTCAGCCGTAGCCGGGGGCGAGGGCGAAGGTGCCGTTCTTGCCGGTGGAGGCGGCCGACATCACGATGTCCGAGACCGGGAAGCCGTTGTGGTCGGTCGCGCTGTAGCTGTAGTCGCCGAAATAGCCCGGGTAGTTCTTCAGCGCGTTCCACTCGCGGATGATGGACTCGTTGGTCGAGGAGCCGCCGGTCTCGACCGCCTTGGCCACCAGGTTGACCGCATCGATGCCGCAGGCGACCCACCAGAGCAGCGTATCCTGCAGGTTGATCTTGCCGCGCAGCCGCGCCAGCAGCTCCTCGTTCCGCGGCGGCAGCTTGCCGGAGGCGTCGTAGCTGCAGTTCTTGTAGCCGATGGCGTAGACCTTCTCCCAATTCGCCGGCTTGTCGATCAGCGTGCCGATCTCGCCCGAGGCCAGCGAGGGGTGGCCGATGAAGGGCACGTCCCAGCCCATGGTGGCGCGGGTGTTCAGCATGCGGGCGATCATCCCGGTCGAGACCGACCAGATGACGATCGCCTGGGCGCCGGCATTGCGGGCGCGCAGCATATCCGGGGTCATGTCCGGCTGGGTCGCGTCGATGTTGGCCTTGTAGACCACCTCGGCGCCGTCCTTCTGCAGGGCGGCAGCGGAGGCATTGGCGGCGCTGACGCCATAGCCGGTGGTATCGCCGACCACCGCCACCTTCTTCGCCTTGGCGATGTTCAGCGTGTAGGCGCGCACCGCATCATCCCATTGGGTATTGGACGGCGCGATGCGGAAGGCATTCGGGTAGCGCGTCGGGTCGATCAGGCTGTCGACCACGCAGGGATGGATGTTGGGCATCTTGCCGCGCGCCATGATGGCGGTGACGGCCAGCGATTCGCCGGAATTGGTCGGCCCCCAGATGGCATGGACGCGGAGCTGGCTGATCATCTCCTGCGTCGCGTTCACCGCCTTGGTCGGGTCGCCCTGGGTATCGCGGGTGATGATCTCGACCTTGCGGCCCTTCACGCCGCCGGCGGCATTCAGCGCCTCGGCCGCATAGAGCACGCCGCGGTTGAAGCCGATCGCGGGCGCCGAGCTGGGCCCGGTCAGCGCCGCGAGCCAGCCGATCTTGATCGGCTCGGACTGCGCCAGGGCGGGGGTGGCCAAGGGGACGGACAGGCTGGCGGCCGCGAGGCCGGCGCCGCCCAACGTCAATCCGCGACGGGTCATGGTCATGGTGTTTTCTCCCGATTGATGGTGTCAGGCGTATTGGTTTTAGGCGGCGATGCGGTTCGCCGAACCGATGGTGGCGCTGGCCAGCACGGCCGGGTCCGGATCGGCGCCGAGGCCGGGCCCGGTCGGCACCGCGACCCGCCCGTCCATGCAGCGGACCCAGGGGTCGAAGGGATTGGCCGCCATCTCCAGCCACAGCACCTCGACCAGCGGCTGCTCGATCAGCGCCGCGGCGATATGCAGGGTGGCGATGAAGCCGGGGCCGAAATAGGGGCTATGCGGCGTGACCGCGACGCCGGCCGCCTCGCAGAGCCGGATCACCCGGACCATCTCGCCGATGCCGCCGAGCTTGGTGACGCTCGGCTGGGCGATGTCGATCGCCCCCGCCTCGACCAGCGCCTTGAAGCCGAACACCCCGGCAGTATTCTCCCCGGCCGAAAGCGGGATGCCGTGCCGCCGCAGGCTGGCGAGCCCGGCCGCATCCTCCGGCGGCCAGACCGGCTCCTCCAGCCAGAGCAGCCCGTCCGCCGCCAGCGCGCGCGCCATGTCGCGCGCCACCGGCGGGGTCCAGGCGCAATTCACGTCGAGCATGATGCGCGCTGCGGGCGCTGCGGCCTGGGCCACCAGCACCGCCTCGCGCGTCAGCTCGTGCAGCTTGATGTGCCGGTAGCCGGCCGCCACCGCCGCGGCGGAGTTGCGCGCCACCAATTCGAGGTCGCCCCCATAGGAGAGCAGGCTGGCATAGGCCGGCAGGCTCGCGGGCGCGGTGCCGCCCAGCAGCCGCCAGACCGGCTGGCCGCAGCGCTTGCCCATGATGTCCCAGAGCGCGATCTCGA
>JAQGIA010000686.1 GCA_028291445.1 Belnapia sp. | reverse complement strand
CCGAGATCTATGCGCCGCTCGACCTTGGGATCGGCAAATGCCGGATTTCCGTGGCGGAGCCGGAGGCGACGGCGGGGCGGGACGACCCGAGCCGCTGGTCGCGGATCGCGGTGGCCAGCAAATACCCCAATATCGCCCAGCGCCATTACGCGGCCCGCGGCGTCCAGGCCGAGGTCGTGCACCTGAACGGGGCGATGGAGCTGGCACCCTCGCTCGGCCTGGCCCGGGTGATCGTGGACCTGGTGCAGACCGGCAGCACGCTGAAGGCCAATGGGCTGATCGAGACGGAGGTGATCGCCAAGATCACCTCCCGCCTCATCGTCAACCGCACCGCGCTGAAGACCATGCCGGAGGCGATCGGCGCCTGGATCGCCAGATTCCGCGCGGCGCTGGCCACGCCGGTCGCGGAGTCCCGCAGCGCCGCGGGGAGCGGCGCGTGATCCGGCGCGGCCGCACGCCATGATCCGGCTCGATACCGCCGCCGCCGGCTTCGAAGCCGGCTTCGCCGCGCTGCTCGATCAGGCGCGGGAAACCACGGCCCAGGTCGATGCCGCCGTCACCGGCATCCTGGCCGAGGTCCGCAGCGGCGGGGATGCCGCGGTGCTGGCGCTGACCGCCCGTTTCGACGGCTGGGCCCCGGCCGATGCCGCGGCGTTGCGGGTCACCACGGTCGAGATCGACGCCGCCACCGCCGGCATCCCGCCGGCGCTGCTGGCCGCCCTCGACCTCGCCGCCGAGCGGATCGAGCGCTTCCACGTCGCCCAGCGCCCCGCCGACCTCGAACTGCCGGACCCGGCGGGGCTGACGCTCGGGATGCGCTGGTCCCCGCTCGACGCGGTCGGCCTCTATGTGCCGGGCGGCAAGGCGGCCTATCCCTCCTCGGTGCTGATGAATGCCCTGCCGGCCCGGGTCGCCGGCGTCGGCCGCATCGCCATGGTGGTGCCGACCCCGGGCGGGCAGCTCAACCCGCTGGTGCTGGCCGCCGCCCGCCGGGCCGGGGTGGACGAGGTCTATCGCATCGGCGGCGCCCAGGCCGTCGCCGCGCTGGCCTTCGGCACCGCCAGCATCGCCCCGGTCGACCGTATCGTCGGCCCCGGCAATGCCTATGTGGCCGAGGCCAAGCGTCAGGTATTCGGCAGGGTCGGGATCGACAGCATCGCCGGGCCTTCCGAGGTGGTGGTGGTGGCGGATGCGAGCAACGACCCGCGCCTGGTGGCGGTCGACCTGCTGGCCCAGGCCGAGCACGACGAGAGCGCCCAGGCCATTCTCGTCACCGACGATGCGGATTTCGCCGATTCCGTCGCCGCCGCCGTGACCGCCGAGCTGGCCACCCTGCCGCGCGGCGCCATCGCCGGGGAAAGCTGGCGCCGCCACGGCGCGATCATCCGGGTGCGGGACTGGACGGAGGCCCAGGCGCTGGTCAACCGCCTGGCGCCGGAGCACCTGCAGGTCATGCTGCCCGATCCGCGCGGCTGGTTCGCCGGCATCCGCCATGCCGGGGCCGCCTTCCTCGGCCGCTACTGCCCCGAGGCGCTGGGCGATTACGTCGCCGGGCCCAACCATGTGCTGCCCACCGGCCGCACCGCCCGCTTCGCCTCCGGCCTGTCGGTGTTCGATTTCCTCAAGCGCACCACCTGGGTCGAGGCCTCGGAAGCGGGCCTGGCCGCCATCGGCCCGGCCGCCGTGGCGCTGGCCGAAGCGGAAGGCTTGCAGGCGCATGGCCGCAGCGTGTCGCTGCGCCTGCCGTCCGGACGGTGACCCGCTGTTTCTCCCGCGGTTTCTCGCGGTGCTTGACCCGCCACCGCCCGGCGATCATGTTGCCGCCATCTAGTCAATCCCCTCAAGGCGATGGCCCCCGCCATCGTCCCGCCCATCCATGCCCATTCCGTGCGGACCAACCCCCGCCGGGTCGGCGGGGCGCCGCGCATTGCAAAGGTTTCTGATGTCAAAAGAGGACATGATCGAGTTCAGCGGCACCGTGCAGGAGTTGCTGCCCAACGCGATGTTCCGCGTGAAGCTGGACAACGAACACCAGGTGCTCGCCCATACCAGCGGCAAGATGCGCAAGAACCGCATCCGCGTGCTGGCCGGCGACCGGGTGAACGTGGAAATGACGCCCTACGACCTGTCCAAGGGCCGCATCACCTTCCGCTTCAAGTAGCAGCCTTGAGCGCCGAGAGGCCGCCCCTGGTGCTGGCCTCGGCCAGCCCGCGGCGGCTCGACCTGCTGGCGCGGCTCGGGATCATCCCCGACCGGGTCCTGCCCACCGATATCGACGAGACCCCGCGGAAGGCGGAGTTGCCACGCCCGCTCGCCGGGCGGCTGGCGGCGGGGAAGGCTGCCGCCGCGGCGGCGCTGGTGCCGGGCGCCCTGGTGCTGGCGGCGGATACCGTGGTCGGCGTCGGCCGGCGGATCCTGCCCAAGGCCGGGACCGAGGCGGAGGCCCGCGCCTGCCTGGAGCTGCTCTCGGGCCGGCGGCACCATGTCTATACCGGCGTCGTGGTGATCACGCCCGAGGGCCGGACGCTGTCCCGCCTGGTCGATACCATCCTGACCTTCCAGCGGCTGACCGAGCAGCAGATCGCCGACTACCTGGCGGGCGGCGAATGGCGCGGCAAGGCCGGCGGCTATGCCATCCAGGGCAGGGCGGAGGTCTTCGTCCGCTTCCTCGCCGGCTCGCATTCCAACGTCATCGGCCTGCCGCTGTTCGAGACCGCCCAACTGCTGCGCGGGGCCGGCTGGCTGCGGCCGTGAGCGCCACCCGAAACCTGGCCCCCCGAATCCTGGTCCCCCGAATTCTGGTCAGCGTCTCGCCCGGGGAAGTCCGGGTGGCCCTGCTGCGTGGCGACCGGCTGGACGAGGCCTGGGTCGAGCGCCCCGCCCGGCCGGATGGCGTCGGCGACCTGCATCGTGCCCGGGTTTCCGCCCTGGCCCCGGCGATGGCCGGCGCATTCCTCGCCCTGGCGGGGGGCGAGACCGGCTTCCTGCCGGAATCCGAGGCCGGGCCGCAGCGCCAGCCGATCGGCAAATCCGTCCATGAGGGCCAGATGCTGGCGGTCCGCGTCACCCGCGCCGCCCAGGGTGGCAAGGGTGCCCGGGTTACCGCCCGGCTGACCCCGGAGGAGACGGCGCGCATCACCGCTGGTACAGGCACCCCTGGCATGGGCACCCCTGGCACGGGCAGCCCTGGCACGGGCTTGGCGCTGCTGGCACGCGGCCCGGAAGCGGCGCTGCGGCTCGGCCAGGCCCATCCGGAGGCGGCGGTGCTGACCGATGGCGCGGCGGTCGCCGCCCGGCTGCGCGGGGCGCTTGGTGCCGCACGGGTCGGCTTCAGCCCGCGTCCGGTTTTCGACGATGCGCTGGAAGCGGAATTCGATCTGCTCGCCGGGCCGGAGGTGCCGCTGCCGGGCGGTGGCCGCATCCTGGTGCATCCGACCCCGGCGCTGACCGCCATCGACGTGGACGCCGGCAGCGCCGCCGGCGAGCGCGACCCGCTGGCCCAGAGCCGGGTGAACGAGGCGGCGGTGCTGGCCGCGGCACGGCAGATCCGGCTGCGGCAATTGGCCGGGCCGATCCTGCTGGATTTGGCGGGCATGACGACCAAGCGCCGCGCCGCCCTGGCCGAGCCGCTGGCCCGCGCCCTGGCGCCGGACCATCTGGCGCGGCTGCTCGGCCTCGGCCCGCTCGGGCTGTTCGAGGTGCTGCGCCAGCGCATCCACCCGCCGTTGCACGAGGTATTGGCCGGTCCGCTGACCGCCGGCCTCGCCGCGCTGCGCCAGGCGGTGCGGGAGGCGGCGGCCGATCCAGGCCGGGCGGCGCGGCCC
>JAQGIA010000634.1 GCA_028291445.1 Belnapia sp. | reverse complement strand
GCTCGGTGCCGCTGCAGGATGCCGGGGAGGCGGTGCGCGAGCTGGAGCGCTGCATGGGGCCGCTCGGCTTCAAGGGCGTGCAGGTGCTGACCACGGTGGGCGACAAGGAACTGTCCGACCCGGCCTTTGAGCCCTTCTGGGCGGCGGCCGAGCGGCTCGGCGCGTTGGTGATGATCCACCCGAATGGCTTCTCGGAGGGGGCGCGCTTCACCCGCTTCTACTTCAACAATGTCCTCGGCAATCCGCTCGATACCACCGTCGCGCTGCACTACCTGATCTTCGACGGCGTGCTGGAACGCTATCCGAAGCTGAAGATATTGGCGGTGCATGGCGGCGGCTTCCTGCCGGCCTATTCCGGGCGGATCGACCATGCCTGGGGCGCGCGGTCGGATAGCCGCGGCACGCTGCCGCAGCCGCCGACGCATTACCTGCGCAAGATTTGGTTCGACACCATCGTCTTCAGCCCGCACCAACTCGAGTACCTCGTGAAGGTCTATGGCGCGGATAAGATCATGATGGGGACCGACTTCCCCTTCGATATGGCCGATAGCGACCCGATCGGGCACATCTGTTCGGTCGAGAGCTTCGATGATGCGACGCGGGCGGCGCTGGCGGGCGGCACGGCCAAGGCGCTGCTCGGGCTATGAGGGAGATGGCGGCCGGGTCGCCCCGGCCGCCGCCCGTTCACACGTGGATGCCGTCGAGTTCCTTGCCGGCATTCTCGGGGCTCCAGAACCATACCACCGCGCCCTGCAGCAGCATGACCACCGGGATCAGCAGGAAGGCCGCGGCGAAGCTGCCGGTGCCTTCGCGCAGCCAGACCGCGACGAAGGGCCAGAGCACGTAGCCGACGAAGAAGGCGACCGCCCAGGAGAAGCCGTTGCCGACGCCGCGGATACGGGTCGGGTAGATTTCCGTCGTATAGGTCGTCGCCGGTCCCCAGACGCCGAGGAAGCCGATGCTCCACAGCAGGCCGTAGGTCCAGAGCATCGGCTTGCTGTCGGCATAGACCCAGAGCGTCAGGAACAGCGCCCCTTCGACCAGCATCAGCAGGAAGCCGAGGCGGCGACCGAATTTATCGATGATCCAGCCGGCGCCGGCGATGCCGACCACGCCGATCAGCCCCCAGGCGATGTAGAAGCTGCCGTATTCCGCCGCCGACCAGCCATGCGCCTCCTTCAGGAACAAGGGCATCCAGAGCCCGACGGTGGAGAAGGCGATCAGGTTGGTGGTGGCGACGAAGGTGGCGAGCGCGGTGTTGCGCCGCATATCCGGTAGGAACAGTTGCCGGATGCCGACCTTGTCGGCCTTGCCGATCCAGGCTTCATCCTCGGTGCCCAGCTTGGCGCCACGCGCGATATTGGCCCGGATTCGTCGCTTGCGGTCCATGGTGCGGACCCAATAGGGCGATTCCGGGCAGAGCATGCGCACATAGATGGCAAGCAGCGCCACCACGCCCGGCAGGATGAAGGCCGCCCGCCAGCCCCAATTGCCGACGACGAAGGCGGTGATGGTCCCCGCCAGCGCGGCGCCGACACCCCAGGCCGCGCGGTCGGCGCAGACGATGCGGCCACGCAGCCGCGCCGGCCAGGTCTCCGCCACCAGCATGGAGCCGATCGCCCATTCGCCGTTCAGCGCGAAGCGGCACATCGCATAGGCGGCGACGAAGTAGCCCCAGCTCGGCGCGAAGGCGACCAGCGGCATCATCAGCGAGAACATCGCGATGTTGATGGCGAGCAGGTTGCGCCGGCCGTAGCGGTCGGCGAGCCAGGGCCAGAGGTACAGGCCGATGATGCCGACCAGCATGGCGATCTGCACGCCGGTGCGGTACTGCGGCAGGCCGACGGCAAACTCGGTCATGACCATCGGCGCGACCAGCGCGAAGATCGCGCCATCCATGCCGTCGAAGCCCCAGCCCAGGCCATTGGCCGAGGCGATGTGCCAATGCGTGCCGGTCAGCCGCTGCTGCTGCGCGACGTTGCGATAGGCCGGAGAGCGAAGATGCTGCTCCTCCAGCGGGCCGCCCGCTATCAGTGCGGGTTCGGGCATGGCTCGGGCATTGCCGCTGCCCAAGGTCACGGTATTCGTCGTCGTACTCATGGCGTTTCCACTCCCTCCTGGTGTCGCGCGTTAGTCGCGCATTGTCCCGGCGCCTTGCGGCATCGGGTGGACCATGGCGGATCGCGCGGTTGTTCCCCGCGCTGGGAGCGATCCTGGGCGCAGTTCCTGGGGTGTGGCAATCCAGGGTGTGGCAATCCAGGAGGGGCCGGGCTCAGTCGGCGGTGGCGCCGGAGGCACGGATGATCGGAATCCAGAGCGCGAGCTGGGCGTCCCAGAAGGGCGCCAGCATCGCCGCGCCCTCGCCGCGTGGCTCGACCCCCGCTTCCGCCAGGCGCTGCCGGCCGCTGGCCACCGCGGCGATGGTGGCGCGTTCCAGCACGGCGAGGATCGGCGCCGGGGTGGCGGCGGGGGCGAAGACGGCATGCCAGTTGTAGGTCTCGTAGCCCGGCACGCCGGCCTCCTGCGCCGTCGGCACCTCGGGCAAGGCGGGGCTGCGGTTCGTGGTGGTCACCGCCAGGCCGCGGACCTGGCCGGAGCGGATCGCCGGGATCACGCTCGCCATGGTGTCGACCATCATGTCCACCCGGCCGGCCAGCAGGTCGGCGAAGGCAGGGCCGGAGCCGCGATAGGGGATATGCGTCGCCTCCGCCCCCACCATGCTCGCCAGCAGCTGGGCCGAAAGGTGGGTGATGGTGCCGGCTCCGGAGGAGGCATAGGTGACGCCGCCGCGCCGCATCAGCGCGATCAGCTCCTGCAGGCTTCGGACCGGTACGCCCGGGCCGACCATGACGATATTGGGCAGGGTGCCGACCAGCGCCACGGGGGCGAAGGCGCGACGGACGTCGAAGGACAGGTTGCGGTAGAGCCCGGCATTCAGCACCGCCGAGGAGAGGCTGTGGAAGATGATGGTATGGCCATCGGCCGGGGCCGCCAGCGCCGCCTCCGAACCGATCACCCCGCCGGAGCCGCCCCTGTTCTCCACCACCACCGGCTGACCCAGCGCCTCCTGCAGGCCGAGGGCGGTGATGCGGGCGACGACATCGGCCGAGCCGCCGGGGGCGAAGGGCACGATCATCCGGAGCGGACGGCTGGGGAAGGTGGGCTGGGTCGCAGCAGGCTGGGCCGCAGCGGGCGGGATCGAAGCCGGGGCGGCCCAACCCACCCCCGCCAGACCCAATCCCGCCAAGTTCCTGACCATTCCGCGACGCGGCATGTTCCGCATGGCTGGCTCCCCCCTGTCGTTACGGGCAGGCTAGGCGCGCTCCTTTGGGTTGATCAATCGACAGCTCTGCCGGAGACTTGCGCCGGGCAGGGACGACCGGGAGGGGCCGGATGGGGCAGCGTGGCGAAGCACCGGAACGGGCACGCAGGATCGAACCCCGGCTATTCCCCCCGACGTAGATTCCTTCCCAAAAATGACACGGCTTCCGGTGATGGTAAGCAGCCGGTGTCGCCAAATCCCCAACGGCTGTATGCTGGGGGTTCGAACACGGAGACCCGAATGGGAGAGGCGCGCAGCCAGCCGGCCCAAGCACGGCGGGATACCCCGCCGGCGGCAGATCTTGGGGCCATGTCCTTCGAGGACGCACTGGCGGAGTTGGAGGATATCGTGAAGTCGCTCGAGGGCGGCAAGGGCACGCTTGCCCAGGCCATCGGCGATTACGAGCGGGGCGCCGCGCTGCGCCGGCATTGCGAGCAGAAGCTGGCGGAAGCCGAGGCGAAGGTGCAGGCCATCGTCGATGGTCCCAGTGGTGGCCCCAGTGGAAGCCCCGGTGGTGGTTCCATGGGCGGTCCGACCCTGCGGGATATGGAGTAGGCTGGCGATGACCACCGATCAGGAAACCCTGCGCCAGGCCATGGCGGCGGCGGCGGCGGAGATCGACCAGGCGCTCGACATCCTGCTGCCGACCGAGGAGGGCGACGAGGCCCGGCTCTATGCCGCCATGCGCTATGCCGCGGTGGGCGGCGGCAAGCGGCTGCGCGGCTTCCTGGTGCTGGAAGGCGCCCGGCAATTCGGTGTCTCCCGCAACGCCGCGCTGCGCGTCGCCGGCGCCATCGAGATGATGCATGCCTATTCGCTGGTGCACGACGACCTGCCGGCGATGGACGACGACGACCTGCGCCGCGGCAAGCCGACGGTGCACAAGGCCTATGACGAGGCGACCGCGATCCTCGCCGGCGATGCCTTGCAGACCCAGGCCTTCACCACCCTGGCCGAGGAGGATACCCACCCCGATACCGCGGTGCGGATCGAGCTGGTGCGCTGCCTGGCCCGGGCCGCCGGGGCGCGCGGCATGTGCGGCGGGCAGATGCTCGACATGCTGGCCGAGGAAAAGGGCGGTGACCTGGACGAGACCGGCATCGGCCGGTTGCAGACGCTGAAGACCGGCAAGCTGATCGAATTCTCGGCCGAGGCCGGTGCCGTGCTGGGCAAGGCCGCAGCCTCGCAGCGGCATGCGCTGCTCGGTTATGGCCGTGACCTGGGCGCCGCCTTCCAGATCGCGGATGATTTGCTGGATGCGACCGCGAGCGCGGCCGAGACCGGCAAGCGCACCGGCAAGGATGCCGAGGCCGGCAAGGCGACCTTGGTTTCGCTGCTCGGCGTCGAGCGGGCGCGAATCCAGGCGGAACGCCTGGTGGCCCAGGCCAAATCCCACCTTGACGGCTTCGGAGAGAGGGCCGACCTGTTGAGAATGCTCGCAGATTTCGTGATCGAGCGGAGGAGCTGATGTCCCCCCCCACCTCCACGCCGCTCCTCGACCGGGTCAAGCTCCCGGCCGACATGCGTAATTTTTCCGCCGAGCAGCTGAAGCAGCTGGCTGGCGAGTTGCGTTCGGAAACCATCCAGGCGGTCAGCCAGACCGGCGGGCATCTCGGCGCCTCGCTTGGGGTGGTCGAGCTGACGGTGGCGATCCATGCGGTTTTCGAGACCCCGCGCGACCGGCTGATCTGGGACGTCGGCCACCAGGCCTACCCGCACAAGATCCTGACCGGGCGGCGCGACCGCATCCGCACGCTGCGCCAGGGCGGCGGGCTCTCCGGCTTCACCCGGCGCTCCGAGTCCGCCTACGACCCCTTCGGCGCGGCGCATTCCAGCACCTCGATCAGCGCCGGCCTGGGCATGGCGGTCGCCAGCGACCTGCGGGGCGACCCGCGCAACGTCATCGCCGTCATCGGCGATGGCGCGATGAGCGCCGGCATGGCCTATGAGGCGATGAACAACGCCGGGGCGAACAAGTCCCGGCTGATCGTCGTGCTGAACGACAACGACATGTCGATCGCCCCGCC
>JAQGIA010000280.1 GCA_028291445.1 Belnapia sp. | reverse complement strand
CCGTCACCTGGGAGATGACGAGCTGCGCCAGCATCGTATCCTTCGGCCCGCCCAGCAGCGCCGGGGTGATGAAGAAGCCGAGCGAGGTGATGAAGACCAGCAGCCCCTCCGCCGCCACGCCCGGCAGCGACAGGTGGAAATGCACCCGCCAGAAGACCTGCCCGGGCGGTGCCCCCAGCGTGCCGGCGGCGCGCGGCAATTGCCGGTCGATGCCGATCATCACCGGCAGCATGGTCAGCACCGCCAGCGGCAGCATGGCATGCACCATGCCGATCATGACGCCGATCCGCCCATGCAGCACTTCCAAGGGCGCATCGATGATCCCGCCCCCCAGCAGCAGCCGGTTCATCACCCCGTTCTGGTCGAGGGTGATCATCCAGGCGAAGGTTTTTACGAGATAGCTGGTCCAGAAGGGGATCATGACGAGCATCACGAACCACCCGCGCCGGGCATCCGGCAGCCGCGCCAGCCAATACGCCAGTGGATAGCCGAGCAGCAGCGCACCGAGCGTGGTCTGCGCGGCGATGGTGAAGGTGATGCCGAGGACCCGGACATAGACCTCGGTCCCCAGGGCATGGCGGAAATGTTCCAGGGTGAAGTCGCCGGTCGCCTCCACCCGGACGCTGAGCGCCAACAATTGCAATACGGGATAGACGAAGAACACCGCCAGGAAGACCAGCCCCGGCAGGGCGTAGAGCGCCGGACCCAGTCGCTTTGCAGGCCCCAGCCGCTTCATAGCGGCACCAGCACCGCGGCATCGGTCGCCCAATGCGCCTGCACCGCGGTGCCGATCGCCGGCGCCGCCATCCCGGTCGGCAGCCGCAGCACCGCCGTGGTGCCATCCGCCAGGTCGAACAGCAGGCGGGTTTCCGCCCCGGCGTAGACCGTCTCGGCCACCACGCCGGCGATGGTATTCTCCCCCACGCCGAGCCGCAGATGCTCCGGCCGGATCACCAGCGCCGCCTTGCCCTCCAGCCGTTCCGCCGGCAGGGCGAAGCTCCCCTGCGGCGTCACCAGCGCATCGCCCTCCACCACGCCGCGCAGCAGGGTGGAGGTGCCGATGAAGCCGGCGGTGAAGGCGGTGCGCGGATGCGCGTAGATTTCCTGCGGCGTGCCGACCTGCTCGATCCGTGCATGGTTCATCAGGCAGATCCGGTCGGAGAGCGCCAGGGCCTCCTCCTGGTCATGCGTGACATAGACGATGGTCGCGCCGGTCTCGCGGTGCAGCTTCTTGATCTCGATCTGCATATGCTCGCGCAGCTGGCGGTCGAGCGCGCCGAGCGGCTCGTCCCTCAGGATGATCGCCGGCTGGTAGACGAAGCAGCGGGCCAGCGCCACGCGCTGCTGCTGGCCGCCCGACAGCTCGCGCGGGAAGCGGCCGCCGAGATGGCCGAGCTGCACCATCTCCAGCGCCGCCGCCACGCGCTCGCGCACCTCGGCGGCCGGGCGGCCCCGCATCTTCAGCGGGAAGCCGATGTTCTCGCCGACCGTCAGGTGGGGGAACAGCGCGTAGTTCTGGAACACCAGCCCGATGTCGCGCTGATGCACCGGCATCGCCGTGCGGTCGTGGCCATCGATGAACAGCCTGCCGCCATCCGGCTCCACCAGGCCGCAGATCACCTGCAGCAGGGTGGTCTTGCCCGAGCCCGAGGGGCCGAGGATGGTCAGCAGCTCGCCGGCCCGCACCTCCAGCGAGACCGGCTCCAGCGCCACCACCGAGCCGTAGCGCTTGGCGATGCCGTCGATGCGGAGCTTCGCCTCCTCACCGATGCGGAGCTTCGCCTCCTCACCGATGCGAAGCTTCGGCTTGTCATCGATGCGAAGCTTCGTCTCCTCATCGATGCGGAGCTTCGCTGTCAGCGGAGCACCCAGGCGTTGAAGCGTTCTGTGGCCGCGGCGCGGTTGGCGCTCCACCAGCTGTCGTCGGCGATCCGCATCACCGCGAGATTGTCGGGATGCGTCGGCAGCAGCTTGGCCCGCGCCTCGGGGATGTGCTCATAGGCTTTCAGATTGGTCGGGCCATAGGCCAGCGAATCGGTATAGGCCGCCTGCCGGGCCGGGTCGGCGCAGAAGCGGATGAACTGCCTCGCCGCATCGGCCTTGGGTGAGCCGCGCGGGATGCCCCAGCCCTCGATGCCGTAAAGCCCCTGGTTCCAGATGATCTTCGCCGGCGCCCCGGCATCGATCACCGGCTGCACCCGGCCGTTCCAGGTCGGGATCATCGCAACCTCGCCGGATTGCAGCATCTGCGTCGCCTGCGCGCCGCCGGTCCACCAGGCGGCGATATGCGGCTTGATCCTGTCGAGGCTGCGGAAGGCACGGTCGAGGTCGAGCGGGTAGAGCGCCTCCTTCGCCACGCCATCGGCCAGCAGCGCTTCCTCGAGCGTGTCGATCGGGTCACGCCGCAGCGCCCGGCGGCCGGGGAAGCCCGTCACGTTCCACATATCCGTCCAGGAGGTCGGTACCGGTCCACCGAGCTTGTCGGTGCGCACCGCCAGCACCGCGGCATAGACATCGGTGCCGAGCCAGTGCGGGCTGATCGCTTCGGGCATGATGCCGGGCACCTCCTCCGGCGTCAGCCCGATCGGGTCGAGCAGATTCTGCCGCGCCAGGATGTCGCGCGCCGCGGTGGTCAGGATCGAGGCGTCCCAGGTGTAGGATTTGGTCTCGACCATGGCGCGGAATTGCGCGGTCGGCTCGGCCGGGCGGGCGACATTGGTCACCCGGATGCCGGTCGCCGCCTCGAAGGGCTTGTAAAAGGCCTTGCCATAGGCCTCGCCGAAGGGGCCGCCGGGATCGGCCACGATGATCGCGCGGGTCTGCGACAAGCTGCGCTGCGAAATCAGCGCCGGTGCCGCCAGGCCAAGCGCCCCGGCCCGCAGGAGTGTCCTTCGATCCATGGTCCGGTCCTCGTTCTTGTCCCACGGTCCTAGCAGGATTCGCGCCAGATGGGACGTGGCGCACCCGCCGCATCCTGGCACCGATGCGCCCGGTTCAGGAAGCGGGGGATCAGGAAACCTGCAACCGCCCCCGCAACGCCGCCATCGCGCCATGCACCGCTTCCAGGTCGCGCATGGCGAAGCCTGCCGCCAATTCTGGGCTCAGGTCGCGCAGCCGGTCCCGCAGCAACCCGGTGTAGCGCACCATGCCATCCTGCCCGACCACCAGCCCGTTCGCCGCCTCGAATCCGGCATTCCAGGCGATCGCCTCCGCCTCGCCCAGCCCCGCGGGCAGCGCCAGCCGCATTGCCCCATCCGCCCATCGCACCGGATAGCCGCCGGGCAGGCCGAGCGGCCCCGGGGCATGGCCGCGCGCCTCGCCTCCCGTCGCCATGGCGACCAGCATCGGCACGCCGGCGGCGCCCGAGATCTCGATCGCCGGCTCGGCCGTCAGCTTCACCCCGGCGAAGCGCCCGGCGACATCCGCCACTTCCGCCCCATCCAGCCAGACGCGCGGCAGCGGCAGCCCGCCGCGCTCGGCCGCCGGCCGGCGGAAGGCGCCGATGGTCTGGTAATGCGCCAGCACCGCCAGCCGCCCGGCGCTACCCGCCCCCAGCACCCCGGCGAAGGCGCCCGACAGGATGCCGATATTGCCCACGCCGCAGGCGACCGGCAGGCCCAGCGCCGCGATCATCCCGTTCACCACATCGGGGAAGCAGCAATTCACGAAGGCGGCTTCCGGGCATTCCCGCCGCATCGCCTGCGCCACCCGCACCGACAGCAGCGCCTGGAACACCGCGGTCGCGCTCAGCCCGCCTTCCGCCACCAGCCGCGCCCAGCCATCCCCGGCGGCGATCACCGCGGAGGTCTGCACCGAGGCCGCCTGCACCACCACCCGCGGCTGATGCGCCGCCAGCACCGGCGCCGCCGCCCCCGGCTCCAGCAGGTCGCAATGCGCACCAAGGAAACGGGCCTGGGTGCCGAAGACCGCCGCCCGGGCATTCCCCGCCGTCACCAGCCAATCGAGCCGCGCCCGGTTCCGCCCGGCGATCACCACCGTCACCGGCGCCCGCGCCGTCGCGCCGATATCGCAGGCGATCCGCCCGGCGAAGGCACCGGTGCCGAACAACAGGATGGTCCCGGGGGTCTCGCTCCCGGCTGTCTTGGTCCCGGTGGTTTCAATCATTGGGCGCTTCCCCTCGGGTTGCCGCCCAGCATAGTCCCCATGCGGGTTCGGCGCATCGACAAGCCCTTCGCCCCCGCCCTAAGCTTCCCGCATGCCGGACCAGACCCCGCCGCCCTATACCCCACGCCCGCTGGCGCCCGAGGCCCCGCCGCCCGGTGAGCTCAGAAA
>JAQGIA010000596.1 GCA_028291445.1 Belnapia sp. | reverse complement strand
CTCGGCCCCGGCGACGCCGCCGCTGACCGGCGCATCCAGCGCCACCACGCCGCGTGGGGCCAGCCCGGCCGCCACCGCCTGGGCGGCCTGCGCCCCGGTGGTCGAGAGGTCGATGTAGATCCGCAGCGCATCGCCCTCGACCAGCCCACCGGCGCCGAGCGCCACCTGCCGCACCACATCCGGCGTCGGCAGGCTGACCAGCACGATCGCCGCCTCGGCAGCGATGGCGGCCGGGCCGCCGCGCGCCACCGCCCCACGGGCGACGGCGGCAGCCACCGCCGCCGCATCCAAATCATGCACCAGCACCCGGTGGCCCGCCGCCAACAGCCGGCAGACCATCGGCGCACCCATCGCGCCGAGGCCGATGAAGCCGAGTGTCTCGCCCATCGGGGCCTTCCCCACTGCGGCCGCGCTCATGGCTGCACCAGCGGGCAGCCGCCCTCGGCCATCGGGCGGAAAGCCTGTTCCCCGGGGATGGTCGAGATGATCCGGTAGAGGTCCCAGGGGCCGGTGGATTCCTCGGGCTTCTTCACCTCCACCAGATGCACGTCATGCACATGCCGGCCATCGGCGCGCACCCGGCCGCCATGGGCGAAGACATCATCGACCGGCAGCTCGCGCATCTTCGCCGCGACCGCCAGGGCCTCATCCGTGCCGGCCGCCTCGATCGCCTTCAGCCAGTGGCGCACGGCGGAGTAGACGCCGGCCTGGTACTGCGTCGGCATGGCGTTGCGGTGGCGTTCGGCGAAGCGCCGGGCGAAGGCGCGGGATTCGTCGTTCTGGTCCCAGTACCAGGCATCCACCGAGACGACGCCCTGCGCGGTCTGCAGGCCGAGCGCCTTCACGTCGGTGATGTTGACGAAGAAGCCGACCAGCCGCTGGCCCTGCCGGGTCAACCCGAATTCGCCCGCCTGCTTGACCGCGTTGACCGTATCCGTGCCCGCATTGGCCAGCGCCACGACCTGGGCGCGGGATGATTGCGCCTGCAGCAGGAACGAGGAGAAGTCCGGCGTGTTCAGCGGGTGGCGGGCGCGCCCCAGCACCCGGCCGCCCTCGGCATTCACCACGGCCTCGGAGCCGCGTTCCTGGGCGTAGCCGCCCTCGTAGTCCACCGTCAGGTAGTACCAGCTGCGGCCACCCTGGGCCATGACGGCGCGGGTGATGCCGCTGGTCAGGGCGTAGCTGTCCAGCACCCAGTGGAAGCCGACCGGGGAGCATTGCCGGCCGGTCAGCTCCGTGGTGGCGGCGGAGGTATTGATGATGATGCGGTTGCGTTCCCGTCCCACCTGCTGCACCGCCAGCGCCACGGCGCTGTTCGGCATGTCGATGATCATGTCGACGCGGTCGGTGTCGATCCAGCGGCGGGCCAGGGCGGCGCCGACATCCGGCTTGTTCTGGTGGTCGCCGCCGACCACCTCGATCGGCTTGCCCAGGGCGCGGCCGCCGTTGTGGTCCTCGGCGGCCATGCGGGCGGCGACCATGGAGCCGGGGCCGGCGAAATCCGCATAGGGGCCCGAGACATCGGTCAGCACGCCGAGGCGGACGACGTTGTCGGAGACGGTCTGCGCCCCGGCGGAGCCAGGTGCCAGGATGGGGGAGAGGCTGGGCGCCAGCAGCAGGGCGAGCGCCGCGGCGGCGCTGCGGAATTTGGGCATGGGCTTCCTCCGATCTGGCGCTTGGGGCGCCTTGCGGGCGGAGGCTATACGAGTTGGCGAACGGCGCTAGTCGAACGCCGCCGCGATCGCCCGCGCCACCGCGGCCAGGGTCGCGTCGCGCTGCGCCGGTGCGGCCGGGGTGGCGGTGAGGTAGGCGGCGACCAGCACCGGCGCCTGGCCCATCCCGCGGCCCGATGGTGGCCAGAGGATGCCGACATCGTTCGAGGTTCCGTTCGAACCCCCGCCGGTCTTCTCCCCGGCCCGCCAGCCTTCCGGCAGCCCGGCGCGCAGCTTGGCATCGCCGGTCCGGTTGCCGACCAGCCAGCCGAGCAGCCGCTCCCGCGAGGCGGGCGCCAGCGCATCGCCCAGCAGCAGCGCCCGGAGGTTGCCCAGCATGGCGGCGGGGGTGGTGGTATCGCGCGGATCGCCTGGCGCGGCCTCGTTCAGCAGCGGCTCGATGCGGTCCAGCCGCGTCTCGGCATCGCCCAGGGTGCGGGCATAGGCGCCGATCCCGGCCGGGCCGCCGATGCTGCCGAGCAGCAGGTTGCCGGCGGTATTGTCGCTGAGCACCATCGCCGCCTCGCATAACGCGGCGAGGGTCAGCCCCGGCCCGCCGGCATGCGCCTCGGTGGCCGGCGAATAAACCACCACCTCGCTGGCGGCGAAGCGGATGCGCCGGTCGAGCCGGTCCTGGCCGGCATCGACGCGGGCCAGGACGGCGGCGGTGGCCAGCAGCTTGAAGGTGCTGGTCAGCGGGAAGCGCTCCGCCGCCCGATGCCCGGTGGCGGTGCCGGTCGCGGTATCCAGCACCGCGACGCCGAGCCGGCCACCGCTGGCCGCCTCGATCCGCGCCAGCGCCGCAGGCAGCCCGGCCAATGGCCCCGGCGCCGCCCTGGCGCCGGATGCCGCCAGCATGCCCAGGCCCACCATCATGCTCCGTCTGCTGGTCATCCGCTCCGGTCCTTCTACCCCTGGCGTGGCGCCGCGGCGCGCATCAGCCGATCGTTGATTGCGGCACCCAGCCCAGTCTCGGGCACCGCCATGGCGGCGATGCCGCGGCAGCCGCGCGCCGTGCCTTCCGCATCCAGCCAGCGCAGCCCGGCGAATAGCCGCGCGGCAGCCTCGGCCGCATCCCCTGCTTCGGACAGGTTCCAGGTGACGGCGGCGCCCGGCAGGGCCGTGCCGAAGGCCAGCAGCGCCTCATCCGCGGCGACCGTCGTGGCGCCCAGCCGCACCGGCAGGCTGGGGGCGTAATGCGACAGCAGCATCCCCGGCGAGCGCAGCGAGGCGCTGGCCGCGGCGGCGGCCAGCGGCACCGGCCGGCCGATCCGGCCCAGCAACGCTTCCAGCGCCTCCACCGGCACCCCGCCCGGCCGCAGCAGCACGGGCCCGCCGCCGGTCAGGTCGAGCACCGTCGATTCCACCCCCACCGCGCAGGGCCCGTCGTCCAGCACCGCGGCGATCCGCCCCGCCAGCCCGGCCAGCACATGCGCGGCCGTGGTCGGGCTGACCTGGCCCGAGCGATTGGCCGAGGGCGCCGCCACCGGCACCCCGGCGGCGCGCAGCAGGGCGAGGGCCAGCGGATGGTCCGGCACGCGGACGGCCAGCGTATCCAGCCCCGCCCCCGCCAGCAGGTCGACCGTGCATTCCGGTCGGCGCGGCAGCACCAGGGTCAGCGGGCCGGGCCAGAAGCGCGCGGCCACCGCCTGCGCCCGGGCATCGGCATGGACATCGGCGAAGGCCGCCCCGGCATCCGGGTAGTGGCAGATCAGCGGGTTGAAATGCGGCCGGCCCTT
>JAQGIA010000595.1 GCA_028291445.1 Belnapia sp. | reverse complement strand
GCGATAAGCGCCGGGGACAGACCCGGGAGGCAGCAGGCCAATGGCAACCGACCTCGAGATCGCGCGCGCCGCGACGCTCCAGCCGATCGGCACCATCGCCGCCCGCGCCGGCGTCCCGGCCGATGCGTTGATCCCCTACGGCAAGTACAAGGGCAAGGTGGACTTCGGCTTCATCAAGGCCCAGGCCACGCGGCCCGCCGGCCAGCTCGTGCTGGTCACCGGCATCAGCCCGACCGCCGCCGGCGAGGGCAAGACCACCACCACCATCGGGCTGGGCGATGCGCTGAACGCGCTGGGCACGAAGACCATGATCTGCCTGCGGGAGCCCTCGCTCGGCCCCTGCTTCGGGATGAAGGGCGGCGCCACCGGCGGCGGCCGGGCGCAGGTCGCGCCGATCGACGAGATCAACCTGCATTTCACCGGCGATTTCCACGCCATCACCGCCGCCAACAACCTGCTGGCGGCGATGCTCGACAACCACATCTATTGGGGCAACGCGCTCGGCATCGACGAACGCCGCATTTCCTGGCGGCGGGCGATGGACATGAACGACCGTGCGCTGCGCAGCACGGTCGCCTCGCTCGGCGGCGTCGCCAATGGCTTCCCGCGCGAGGATGGCTTCGATATCACCGTCGCCTCCGAGGTCATGGCGATCTTCTGCCTGGCGACCGGTCTCGACGATCTGCAGGCGCGGCTCGGCCGGATCATCGTCGGCAGCACCCGCGACGGCGCCGCGGTGACCGCGCGCGACCTCAAGGCCGATGGCGCCATGGCGGCGCTGCTGCGCGATGCGCTGGCGCCCAACCTGGTGCAGACGCTGGAGGGATCGCCGGCGCTGGTGCATGGCGGGCCCTTCGCCAATATCGCGCATGGCTGCAACAGCGTGATGGCGACGCAGCTCGGGCTGTCGCTGGCCGATGTGGTGGTGACCGAGGCGGGCTTCGGCGCCGACCTCGGGGCGGAGAAATTCCTCGACATCAAGTGCCGCAGCGCCGGGCTGGCGCCGGGCGCCTGTGTCGTCGTCGCGACAGTCCGGGCGCTGAAGATGCATGGCGGCGTGGCGAAGTCCGCGCTGGGGACGGAGGATGTCGCGGCGCTGCGCCGGGGCGTGGTCAATCTCGCGCGGCATGTCGAGAACATGCAGAAATTCGGCCTGCCCGTGGTGGTGGCGCTGAATGCCTTCACCACCGATACGGCGGCCGAGATCGCCGCGGTGCGCGAGGCGATGGCCGCCTTGGGCACCGAGGCGGTGCATTGCACGCATTGGGCCGATGGCGCCGCCGGGGCGGCGGAGCTGGCGCGCGCGGTGCTGCGGCGGCTCACGGCCGGCGAGGCGCGTTTCGCGCCGATCTACCCGGATGCGATGCCGCTGGCGGAGAAGCTGCGGACCATCGCGCGGGAAATCTACCGTGCCGCCGATGTGCAGATCCCGGCGGCCGTCGCCGCAAAGCTGCGCCGCTTCGAGGAGCAGGGCTTCGGCCATGTGCCGGTCTGCATCGCCAAGACCCAGTACAGTTTCAGTGCCGATCCGACGGCGCTCGGCGCGCCCACCGGCCATGTGCTGCCGGTGCGCGAGGTGCGGCTTTCGGCCGGTGCCGGATTCGTCGTCGCGGTCTGCGGCGATATCATGACGATGCCGGGCCTACCGCGCCGGCCGGCGGCGGAATCCATCGGACTCGATGCCGAGGGCGGCATCGAGGGGCTGTTCTAGCCGCCGCTGCCGCTTTCCCACGCAAGCGTGCAGCCGGGTCCCCCACGCTACACGCAAGGGTGTCTCGTCCCGCACCCACCCCGGCGCGGGCTTCGTCTAGTGTCCGCCCCGATCGAACATTCAGGTTCAACAGGGGACTACCGGTACCGCATGCAGCAGGATAGGGCGCCCGAGGCGGAGGCTCTAGCCACCGCCATCGCCGCCGAAATACCGCGCCTGCGTCGCTTCGCCCGCGTTTTGACGCGCGGCAGCGACCAGGCGGATGATCTCGTGCAGGAAACATTGCTGCGCGCCATTGCGGCACAGGCTCAGTTCGAGCCGGGCACGAACCTGCGCGCCTGGCTTTTCACCATCCTGCGCCATGCGCGGGCCGCCAACGTGCGCCGCGCGGCGCGCAGCCCCATCATGGAAGCGGAGACGCTGCCCGAGGCGGCGGTCTCCGGCGGGCAGGAGGAGCGGCAGTCCATGCGCGACGTCTCCAACGCCTTCCGGCTCCTGGCGCCGATCCATCGCGAGGCGCTGTGGCTGGTGGTGGTCGAGGGGCTGGATTACGCCGAGGCGGCGCGCATCCTGAACGTGCCGCCCGGCACGCTGCGGTCGCGGCTGTCGCGGGCCCGCGAAGCGCTGCGCCAGGGGATCGGCATGGAGCCGGACAGCACCGACCCGACCTGATCGGAGCCGTTCTGCGGGCAGGGCCGTTCAGCGGGAGGGGCTGGCCTGGTGCAGGACCCGCAGCAACCGCTCCGGCACCGGCTCATGCAGGATCGCCGCATGGGCCTGGTCCAGTTCACGTCGCACGAAGGCATCGAAGGCGGCATCGTCCATGCGGGGCAGCGGCGCCGCCTGCCGTGGGATCCGTGATTGTGACTTTGCTGCGGAAGCCGCGTCGGATCTCGCGGCGGGAGGCGGCTTGGCAGGCATTCTGGTGGGACCGCGCTGGAGGCCGGGCGCGAAGTGGCCCCGTCACTCAACCTAAAGGCGAAATATTCGCCCCGCAAGCACAGAGCCGTGATCAACCGGAATGCATGTCACAGTGTGGCTTGGCTGCCAGGATGCGGTGCCGGGGCGCCTGGAATACGGGTGCCTGGGCACGTCGCGGCGGGGTCGCCGGCCGGGGCATGGACGCCGGGGAGATTGGCCAGCAGAGTGCCGCCATGCCCTCCCGACCCGTCCCGAAGGACCCCCTTGCCCTGCTGCAGGCCGGCGCCGCGCGCCATGCCGCGGGCGACCTGGCCGGCGCC
>JAQGIA010000267.1 GCA_028291445.1 Belnapia sp. | reverse complement strand
GCCAGCAGGATGGCGAAGGCGCCGATCAGGCTGACCGGGACGGCGACGGTCGGGATGATGGTCGCGCGCAGCGAGCCGAGGAACAGGTAGACCACCAGCACCACCAGCACGAAGGCTTCCAGCAGGGGCTTGATGACCTCCTGGATGGTGTCGACGACGAAGGTGGAGCTGTCTTACAGCACCTGCGCCCGCATCCGCTCGGGTAAGCGGCTCGCCATGTCGTCCAGGGTGCGCTGCATGGCGCCCGAGACGGTCACCGCATTGGCGCCGGGCGAGAGATAGACGCCGGTGGTCACCGCCCCCTGGCCGTTCAGCCGGCTGACCGTATCCATCGACTGCGCGCCGAGCTCGACCCGCGCCACGTCGCGCAGCCGCAGCACCGAGCCATCCGCATTGGCGCGGATGACGATGTCGCTGAACTGCTCGGGGGTGACCAGCCGGCCCAGCGTCTGGATGTTCATCTGGAATTGCTGGGTATCGGGGATCGGCTGGGCGCCGATGCGGCCGACCGCCGCCTGGACGTTCTGCGACTGGATGGAGGCGACGATGTCCTGCGGCGTCAGGTTGAGGCTGGTCAGGCGGTCCACCTCGAACCAGACCCGCATGGAGTAGTTCTGCGCTCCGAACAGGTTCACCTGGCCGACCCCGGGCACCCGCGACATCCGGTCGATCATGTTGATCGTCAGGTAGTTCGACAGGAACAGCGGGGTATGGTCCGGGTTGGTCGAGGTCAGCGCGATGAATTGCAGCACCGACGAGGATTGCTTGCGCACCGTCAGCCCGGCCCGCTGCACCTCGACCGGCAGGCGGGCGATATTCGCCTGGATGCGGTTGTTGACGTTGACCGTGTTGATGTCGGGGTTGGAGCCGAGGGCGAAGCTGACGCTCAGCGAATAGGTGCCGTCATTGGCGCTGTTCGAGCGCATGTAGATCATGTTCTCGACGCCGTTGACGGCGCTTTCGATGATCTGCGCCACAGTCGCCTCGATCACCGCGGCGGAGGCGCCGGGGTAGGTCGCGCTGACCGAGACCTGCGGCGGCACGATGTCCGGGAATTGCGCCACCGGGATGCGCAGCAGGGCGAGCAGGCCGGCGAGGGTGGTGACGATCGCGATGACGATCGCCAGCCGCGGCCGGTCGACGAAGACGCTGGAAATCATCGCGGCTCAGCCCGGCCGGCCGGCGGGGGACGCAGGTGCGGCCGGGGCCCCGGGCGGGGCGCCGGGTGGCCTGGCGCCGGGCGGCGGCGCACCGGCCGGGCCGGCGTTCACCTCCTGGCCGGGACGCACCCGTTGCAGCCCCTCGCTGATGACCTGCTCGCCGCCGGTGAGCCCCTCCTCGACCACCACTTGGTCGCCGATGGCCTGGCCCAGCCGCAGCGGCCTGCGCTGGGCCTTCTTGTCGGCGTCCACCACCAGCACGTAATTGCCGCCCTGGTCCTGCAGCACCGCGGCGCGCGGCAGCACGATGGCCTGCACCGGCTCGGTGCCCTCGACCGTCACCGTGACGAATTGCCCGTCGATCAGCGCCCGGTCGCCGGCGGTGCCGGCCTGCACCCCGGCCCGGCGCGGATTGGGGATCAGCGCGCGGATCAGCAGGCTGTCGGTATTGCGGTCGATCTGGGTGTCGATGAACTCGATCCGGCCGGCTTGCGGATAGGGCCGGCCGTTGCTCAGCCGCACCCGCACCACCACGGCATTGGCCCCGCCGCGGCTTTCGTAGCGCGTCTGCAACTCGCCCGCGGTGCGGGAGGAGACGGTGAAGACGACGCGCATCGGGTCCTGGCTGACGATGGTCGCCAGCGATTCGGTCAGGGTCGGGGAGACGACGTTGCCCGGGGTGAGCGAGGCGCGGCCGATCTTGCCGTCGATCGGCGAGAGGATGTCGGTATAGCCGAGGTTGATGTCGGCGACCCTGACCGCCGCCTGGGCGCCGAGCAGCGCGGCATTGGCCGTCCGTTCCTGCGCCTGGGCGTTGTCCAGCGCGACGCGGGTGCCGGCGCCGGTCGCCTGCAACTCCCGGGCGCGGGCCAGGGCGACGCGGGCATTCTCCAGCGTCGCCTGGGCCGAGGCGACATTGGCCCGGGCCTGTTCGAGCTGCGCCTCGAAGGGCGGCCGCTCGATCCGGAACAGCACGTCGCCGGCCTTCACCTCCTGGCCTTCCTGGAAGGTGCGCTCCTGCAGGAAGCCGGTGACGCGGGCGCGGATATCGACCCGGTTCACCGCCTCGATCCGGCCGGTGAAATCGGTGCTTTCGGTCACCGGCTGCCGGCTGGCCGTCACCACCCCCACCGCCGGCGGCCCTTGCGGGCCGAACTGGGCCTGGGCGATGCCGGGCAGGGCCCCCAGGGAGAACCCCAGGAAGGCCGGGGCCAGCAGGGTAAGCAGCAGGGCGGCATGATGGCGGCGCATACAGGATGATCCGGATCGGGCACTCGGCGATACCAGGGGAGCGTGCCCAAGGCCAACAGGTCTTTGCAAATACCCATTATCCGCGTCCGGCACCCGGCCGAATGAGGCAGGGGCCGCCGACCTTGCCTTGGCCCGGCGGCGCGGGCAGGCTCGGCCGGATGTGGTCCACCTCGCCCCGCGTGCTCGACGCGCGCCTGTTCTCCGCCCTGCCCGCCGCGCATCGGCAGCCGCGCCGCACCGCCTGGTCGGATGCAAATCGCGCCGGCGCGGCGATCGACAGCTTTCTCGAAGGACCCTGCTTCGATCCTGGCGGCATCCTGCATGTCACCGACATCCCGAACGGCCGCATCTTCCGCGTCACCGGCACCGGCTGGGACATGGTGGCGGAATACGAGGGCTGGCCGAACGGCATGGCCGCCGGGCCGGAGCACGGCGCGCATGCCGGGGCGCTGCTGATCACCGACTATCGCCATGGCGTGCTCAGCCTGGACCCGGCGACCGGGTCCATCGCCCCGGTGCTGGAGCATGTGCTGTCCGAGGGCTTCCGCGGGCTGAACGACCTGGTGCTGGATGCCGCCGGCAATATCCTGATGACCGACCAGGGCCAGACCGGCTTGCAGGACCCCTCGGGCCGGGTCTGGCGGCTCGGCGCCGATGGCCGGATCGACAAGCTGATCGGCAACGGGCCGAGCCCGAACGGCATCGCGCTGAACCGGGCCGGCACCCATTGCTACGTGGCGATGACCCGGAGCTGCGAGGTCTGGCGCTTCGCCCTGCGGCCGGATGCGGTGGTCGGCAAGGCGCAATGCTTCTTCCGCGTGCCGGCCGGCACCTCCGGCCCGGATGGCATGGCGGTCGATGCCGCGGACCGGCTGTTCATCGCCAACCCCGGGCATGGCCAGGTCTGGGGGGTCGATGCGCATGGCATGCCGCTGTTCCGCATCGACTGCACGGGCTTCGGCCGGATGCCGACCAATTGCTGCTTCACCCCGGATGGCCGGACCCTGCTGATCACCGAGAGCCAGTCCGGCAGCATCCTGGCGGCGGAGATCCCGCCCGGCTGATGGCTGGTCACGCGGCCCGGCCGAGGCGCCGCCGCAGCACCAGGAAGCCGAGGCTGCACACCACCAGCGCCACCGCGAAGCTGGCCAGCGCCGCGCCGACACCACCCCAGGCCGCCGCCACGCCGGAGACCCCCTGCATCACCGCCGCGCCGCCGAAGAAGGCGATGTTCTGCGCCGAGAGCGCCCGCCCGGTCTCCTCCGCCGGCACCATCGCGCGCAGCATGCCGAAGGTGACCATCTGGAACGAGATGAGGCCGCCGATCAGCGCGAAGATCGCCGCATCCCAGGCCGGCGGCAGCGACCGCCCGGCCAGCAGCGCCAGGATCAGCCCGGCGACCGCCAGATGGCTGCCGACCAGCAGCAGCACCGGCCGGCGCAGCCAGCGGTCCACCCAGCCGCAGAGCACCGGCGCCACCGTCAGCGCCAGGGCGCAGCCGAACAGGATGTTGCCGGCCTCGATCCGGCTCAGCCCCTTCACCTGCATCAGCCAGGGCCCGCCCCAGAGCCCGCGCAGGCCGAGCACCACGGCGAAGCTGGCGAAGGCGAAGACCATCAGCGGCCGCAAGGCCGGGGAAGCGGCGATGGCCAGCACCTGCCGCGCGTCCTGCCACAGGGTGATCGGCGCCCGGCGCGGCGGCGGCGGCTGGCGCACCGTCAGCGCGACGGCGACGAAGGCGAGCACCGCGAGGGCCGCCATGGCCCAGAAGCCGGCCCGCCAGCCCTGCCATTCGATCAGCAGCGCCAGCGGGCTGGCCGAGAGCAGCATGCCGGTATTGCCGAAGGTCAGGATGATGCCCGCCCAGAGGCCGAAGCGCGCCGGCGGCACCGCTCGCGCCGCATAGGTCATCGGCCCCATCAGCATTCCGGCGCAGCCGGCGCCGAGCACCGCCTGGGCGAACAGCATCGCCCCGGCACCGGGGGCCAGCGCCGCCAGCACGGCGCCGAGCCCGGCGACGGCGAGCACCGTCAGCGCGGTCTGCCGCACCCCGAAGCGATCGAGCGCGACGCCGACCGGGACCATGGCCAGGGCGAAGGCCAGCGGAAAGGCGCCGGTCACCGCCGCCAGCCCCTGCTGGCTCAGCTCCAGATCCCGGGCCAGCACGTCGGCGGCCACCGCCGGCAGGGTGCGCACCGCATTGGCCAGGACATGGCCCAGCGCCAGTGCCAGGATCGGCACGGCGTAACCGCTGCTGCGCGGCAATTCGTTTCCCCCGGTAGAACCCCAGCGATAGGGGCCAGCGTCAGTTGCGGAACATCTTGCCCGGGTTGAGGATGCCCTTCGGGTCGAAGGTCGACTTGATCCCCCGCATCACCGCCAGCGCCTCCGCCCCATGTTCCTGTTCCAGGAATTCGCGCTTGCCGAGGCCGACGCCATGCTCGCCCGAGCAGGTGCCGCCGAGCGCCAGGCCGCGCGCCACGATCTTGCGGTCGAGCTCCCAGGCGCGGTCGAGCGCCGTCGGGTCCTCCGGGTCGAACAGGATGATCTGGTGGAAATTGCCGTCCCCGACATGGCCGACGATGCAGGTGGTGAAGCCCGAGGCCAGCGCATCCGCCTTGGCGCCGAGGATCGCCTCGGCCAGCTTCGAGATCGGCACGCAGACATCGGTGGTGATGCCGCGCATTCCGGGGATCAGCGCGATGCCGGCCCAATAGGCATCGTGCCGGGCCTTCCACAGCCGGTTGCGGGCCTCGGCCTCGGTCGCCCAGGTGAAGCCCTCGCCGCCGAAATCGAGGGCGATCGCCTCGACGGCCTCGGCTTGTTCCTGCACCCCGGCCGGGGTGCCGTGGAATTCGAGGAACAGGGTCGGGGTGGCGCGCAGCCCCTCCAGCTTCGAGTATTTGATGCAGGCTTCCATCTGGTCGGCATCCAGCAGCTCGATCCGCGCCACCGGGATGCC
>JAQGIA010000479.1 GCA_028291445.1 Belnapia sp. | reverse complement strand
CTCGGCCTGCCGACCAGCGCCACCGCGGCGATCATGCTGTCGGCATTCCAGAGCTACGGGATCAACCCCGGTCCGATGCTGTTCGAGCAGCAGGGGGCACTGGTCTGGACGCTGATCGCCAGCCTTTATGTAGCCAACATCATGCTGGTGGTGCTGAACCTGCCGCTGGTCGGGCTCTGGGCCCGCATCCTGAAGATCCCGCAGCCGCAGCTTTATGCCGGGATATTGGTCTTCGCGACGATCGGCACCTATGGGATCAGCAATTCGGTCACCGATCTGGTGCTTCTGTATGTCATCGGCATCATCGGCATGTTCATGCGGCGGTTCGACTTCCCGACCGCGCCGGTGGTGATCGGCATGATCCTGGGGCCGATGGCGGAACAGGCGATGCGCCAGGCGCTGACCATCAGCGAGGGTAATTGGATGACCTTCGTGACCCGGCCGGTCTCGCTGGCGATCCTGATGCTGGCGGTGGTGGCGCTGGTGGGACCGCGGGTCTGGGGGGCATGGCGGGGCAGGGCTCGGTAGTGCGGTTGGGCTGCATGACGACTTGACGCCGAGTCCACCGCGTCGCGGGGTGACGTATCGGCTCGGCATGCAATCCATCCACCTGGATCGCTGCCGCTCTTTGCCAAAGGGCACCGGGCTGCCGGGCTTCCGCGACCCGACGCCGATGCTTTCGATCAAGGGAGTCGTGGTGGTGATAACGCCACTGGCGGTCGCGACACCGCGGCGTCGCCTGGGCAGGCCGCTGCCTAACCTGCTGCCCCAGGCCGACGACATCACCGGGCGCTCGGCATCCTGCTGACCGGCTTCTGACTATTCCGCCGCCAGCGCCGGCTTCCAATCCCCGAGCGTCGAGCGCGGCAGCCCGAGGTGGTCACGCAGGGTCGGGCCGGAATACTCCTTCCGATAGAGCCCCCGCCGCTGCAATTCCGGCACCACGTACTGCACGAACTCAACGTAGCTGCCGGGCACATGGGTCGCCGAGATGACGAAGCCGTCGCAGGCGCCTCCGGTGAACCAGGCTTCCAGCTTATCCGCGACCTCCTTCGGGCCGCCGACCATGTCCATCTTCGGCCGGCCGCGGCCGCTGCCGGTGATGAAGTCCCGCACCGTCGGGTTCTTCTTGCCGGTCGCCGTCACCACCCGGTCGCGAATCGCCTGCAGCCCCTGGATGCTGGCCATTTCCGCATCGGTGAAGGGCTCGTCCATGGCCTTGCTGGCGAAGTCGAAATTCAGCGCCTCGGACAGCAGCGAGAGCGCGTCGATCTCGAGCGGCAGTTTCTCGATCAGCGCGGCACGGTCCTCCGCCTCGGCCTTTGTCGCGGCGCAGATCGGGTTGCAGAGGGTGGCGACCTTCACATGCGCCGGGTCGCGCCCGGTGGCGGCGATCATCGCCTTGAACTCGTCGTATTCGCGCTTGCCGGAGGCGATGTCGTGGTAGGCGACGAAGACCAGCTCAGCCCAGCGTGCCGAGAAGCGCTTGCCGCGGCCGCTGCTGCCGGCCTGGATCATCACCGGCCGGCCCTGCGGCGAGCGCGGCACGGTGAAGGGGCCGCGCGAGCGGAGGAATCGCCCGCGGTAGTCCAGCCGGTGGACCTTGTCGCCATCGCCGAAACGGCCGGTCGACTTGTCGATGATCAGCGCATCGTCTTCCCAGCTGTCCCAATGGCCGAGCACGACTTCGACGAATTCATCGGCCCGGTCGTAGCGCGCGTCATGCGCCATCATCTCGGCATGGCCCATGTTCGCCGCCTCGCCGTCGTTGAGCGAGGTGACGATGTTCCAGGCGGCGCGGCCGTCGCTCATCAGGTCCAGCGTCTGGAAGGCGCGGGCGACGTGGAAGGGCTCGAAATAGGTGGTCGAGGCCGTGCTGCCGAGGCCGAGGCGCTTGGTCGCGGCCGCCATCATGGTCAGCACCACCACCGGGTCCAGCTTCACGCAGCGGATGCCGTGCTCGATGGTGTGGTGGTGGTCGCTGCCGTAGCGGTCCGGCATGGATAGCCGGTCGTCGAAGAAGCCGAGGTCGAATTTCCCCGCCTCCAGCACCCGGCCGATCTCCTGGTAATAGTCGGCCGAGAGGAAATCCGTGCGGCTGTCCGGATGCCGCCAGGAACTGGCGAGGTTGGTGCAGTTTTGCGCCTGCAGGAAGCCGACGAGGTGCATCTGGCGCATGGGCCGTATCCTTCCCTAAGTTGCCGCCAAGCCTCCGCCCCGGCCGCGCCCGCGTCAACGCCCCGGCCATGCCGTGGTAACGTCCGGCCGCGCCGCGATAATATCCTGGCCGCGCCGCGGCAATGTCCTGCCGCGCTGCGGCAAGGCTGGTGCCAACCGGCCGCGGTGCTAGCATCCGGCAAAAAGGGAGGCATGGCATGATGCAACGACGCAGCGCGCTGTTGGGGACGGCAGGGCTGCTGGCCCTGCCGGGCTTGGCGCAGGCCCAGGGCAACTGGCCGGAGCGGCCAATCCGCTACGTCATCGGCGCCGCGGCGGGCGGCGTCTCCGACATCTTCCTCCGCATCATGGAGGCGCGGCTGCGCGAGCAGCTCGGCCAGCCGCTGGTGATCGACCCGCGGCCCGGCGCCGGCGGCATGGTCGGCGCCGAGCAGGCCGCCCGCAGCCCCCCGGACGGCTACAGCTTCTTCGTCAACCACATCGCCTCGCACGGGATCGGCCCGAGCCTCTACAAGCGGCTGGCCTTCGACCCGTTGAAGGACCTGCCCGGCGTCTGTCGGCTGGCGCGGATGCCGAACGTGCTGATCGTCAAGGGCGACAGCCCGCTGCGCGACGTGGCGGCGCTGATCGCCTTCATGAAGGCCAATCCGGAGCGGGCGACCTTCGCCTCGGCCGGGACCGGGACCTCCTCGCATCTTTCCGGCGTGCTGCTGGGCCTCAGGACCGGGATCGATACCACCCATGTGCCCTATCGCGGCACGGCGCCCAGCATGGCGGCGGTGATGAACGGCGAGGTGCTGTTCGCCATCGACAATGCCCCGGCCAGCCGCCAGCAGGTGTTAGGCGGGCTGCTGCGGGCGCTGGCGGTCTCGACCGCCGAGCGGGCGCCGACCATGCCGGAACTGCCCAGCCTGCAGGAATCCGGCGTGGCCGATTTCGACGTCGCCTCCTGGTACGGCATCGCCGCCCCGGCCGGGGTGCCGCGGGCGATCACCGAGCGGCTGGGCGCCACGATCCTGGCCGCCCTGGCTGATCCGGGCATCGCCCAGCGCATCCGCGACTTCGGGGCGGAGCCGGCGCCGTTGCCGGCAGCCGAATTCGATGCCTTCATGCGCCAGCAGGTGGCGGCCTGGGCGCCGGTGGTGCGGGCCTCCGGCGCCTCGGTCGATTGACGGGCAAGCCCGCCAACCTCGGCCTGATCTGCCTGGCGCAGGTGCTGGCGCTGTCGCTGTGGTTTTCCGGCACCGCCGCCGGGCCGGCGATGGCGCGGGAGGCGGCGCTGCCGCCGGGTTTCCTGGCGTGGCTCACCGGCGGGGTGCAGGCCGGCTTCGTGCTGGGCACGCTGGCCAGCGCGGCGCTGGCGCTGGCCGACCGGCTGGAGCCGCGCCGGCTGGTGGCCGCCGCCTGCCTGCTGGGCGCCCTGGCCAATGCGGCGATCCTCGCCCTGCCGGTCGGCAGCCCCTGGGTGATCGCGGCGCGCGGCGTGACCGGGCTGGCGCTGGCTTGCGTCTATCCGGTTGGGATGAAGCTCGCCACCGGCTGGGCCGGGCCGCGCGATGCCGGGCTGGTGGTGGGGCTGCTGGTGGGCGGGCTGACCCTCGGCTCGGCCTCGCCGCATCTGGTCAATGCGCTGGGGGGCCTGGGCTGGCGGGTGACGGTCGGAGCGGCCTCCGCCGCGGCGCTGCTCGCCGCCGGGCTGATGCTGGGCGCGCGGCTCGGGCCACGGCATGCGCCGGTGCCACCCTTTCGCCCGACCTTGGCGCTGGCGCTGTTCCGCCACCGCGGAACCCGGCTGGCGACGCTCGGCTACCTCGGCCACATGTGGGAGCTCTATGCCATGTGGGCCTGGGTCGGCGCCTATCTGGCGGCCAGCTTCACCGTCTCCGGCGGCGGCGGCAGCGCGTCCCTGGCGAGCTTCGCCGTCATGGCGGCCGGGGCGATCGGCTGCGTGGCCGGCGGGGCTTTGGCGGACCGGATCGGCCGGGCAAGGCTGACCATCTGGGCGATGGCAATCAGCGGCGCCTGTTGCCTGCTGGCCGGGCCGGCCTTCGGGCAGGCGCCCTGGCTGGTGGTCGGGCTCTGCCTGATCTGGGGGACGACGGTGGTCGCCGAT
>JAQGIA010000466.1 GCA_028291445.1 Belnapia sp. | reverse complement strand
TCCCATGCTCCGCCATCATCGCCGACAGCCGCCGCTCGCCGATCAGGTTGCAGGCGACCAGCGCATGGATGTCGCCTTCCACCTGCACCGCCTCGCGCACGTTGGCGCGCACCACCCGCATCAGGCTTTCGTCGAAGACGCCCTGGCGCACCAGCGGCAGCAGCGGGATGAACAGCCCCTCATGATACACCTGCCGGCCATCCGGCGATTGCCCGAGCCCACCGATATCCACCACATGCGTCGTGCAGGAAAACAGCGCCACCAGCCGCCTGTCGTGGAAGGCCGGCGAGGTGATGACGATGTCGTAGAGGTGCCCGGTGCCCTTCCACGGGTCGTTGGTGATGAAGTGGTCGCCCGGCTTCATCGTCTCGGCCGGAAACTCGCGCAGGAAATGCACCACGCTGCGGGCCATGGAGTTCACATGCCCCGGGGTGCCGGTCACCGCCTGGGCCAGCATCCGCCCTTGCAGGTCGAAGACCCCGGCGGAGATATCCCCCGCCTCCCGCGCGCTGGTCGAGAAGGCGGTGCGGACCAGGGCGCGCGCCTGCTCCTCCACCACCGAGAGCAGCCGGTTCCACATCACCTGCAGGCGGATATCCTTCATGCCCACCATCCTGCCGCAAATGTCCCAGCCTTCAAAACCTTTGGCGGGTCAAATGCGGATGCCGCGCTCGCGGATGACCCGGCCCCATAGGGCGCTATCGGCCGCCTTGTGCCGGGCGAAATCCGCCGCCCCGCCGCCGATCGGCAGGAAGCCCGCGCCCGCCAACTGCGCCCGCGTCGCCGGCAGCCCGAAGTAGCGGACCAGCAACGCCTCGATCCGTGCCAGCAGCGCCGGCGGCACCCCGGCCGGGGCGACCATGCCCCAATAGGTCGCCGTCTCGAAGCCCGGCACGCCGGCTTCATCGATGGTCGGGACCTCCGGCAGCTTCGGATGGCGCTGCAGGCTGGTCACCGCCAGGGCGCGGATCATGCCGGTCTGCAACAGCGCCGTGGTCAGCGCCGCCTCCATGAAATTGAGCTGCACCTCGCCCGCCAGCAATGCCTGCGAGGCCGGGGCGGCGCCGCGATAGGGCACGTGCAGCATGGCGGTCCCGGTGCTGGCCATGAACAGCTCCGTCGCCAGGTGGCTGGTGAAGCCGATGCCGGCGGTGCCGAAGGCCAGCTCCCCCGGCCGGCGGCGCAGCAGGGCGATGAATGCGGGCAAGGTCGTGGCCGGCACGTCGCGGTGGATGCAGACGAAGCTGGGCGCCCCGGCGACCAGCGCCAGCGGGGCGAAGGCAGTCTCGTTGTCGTAGGGCATGGGGTAGAGGAAGGGCGCGATGGCATAGGTGCTGTTGCTGAACACAACCAGCGTATGACCGTCCGGCCGTGCCCGGGCGGCGACATCCATGCCGATGGTGCCGCCCGCGCCGGGGCGGTTGTCGATGACCACCGGCTGGCCCAGCTCGGCCGTCAGGAACTGTCCGAGCGGACGGGCGATGGCATCCCCCGGGCCGCCGGGTGCGACCGGCAGCACCAGGGTTATGGTGCGCGTCGGGAAGGGCTCCGCCGCCCTGGCCGGGGCTGCCGCACCCGCGAGGGTGGTGGCGATGAGGGCGCGGCGCTGGATCGGCATGGCGGGATTCCCGGACGCTGGGCCCGGGGCCGAGCAAACCCCGGGCCAGCGATGCGCCCAGCCCTGCGCCCAGGCACGCGCCCAGCTAGCCGCCGAGGTCGATCACAAGCTGCCCCAGCGCGTTGACCCGCAGCATGGCGCCGCGCGGCACCACGGTGGTGGTGGCGTCCTCGACGATCAGCGCCGGCCCAGGCAGCGCCATGCCGGGGGCCAATGCGCCCCGCTCATACAGCGCCGCCGGCTCACGTAGCCCGGTCGCGGGATCCAGCACCGGGCGCCAGGTGGCGGGCGGCGGCGCGGGCAGGGGCGGCGGATCGGCGACCGCCTCCGGCAGCGGCCGGCTGGTCGCCAGCGCCAGGGTCCAGGTCAGCGTCTCCACCTCCAGCCGGGGAATGGTGCGGCCGAACATCGCGGCATAGGCGGCGTCGAAGCCGGCCCGCAGCGCCGCGGCATCGAAGCCCTCGGGCGGCAGGGGCACGGCGATCTCATGCCCCTGGCCACGGTAGCGCATGAAGGCGGTGCGGGTCTCGACCAACGCCTCGCCAGGCGCGCCAAGGCGGACGACCGCTGCCGCCTCCGCCCGCATCGCGGTGAAAAGCGCTTCCAGCAGCGCCGGATCGAAGGCATCCATCCGCATGTGCCGGGTGCGCACCACCTCATAGGCGATCGGCGCCCGCAGGAACCCATACGCCGAGCCGACGCCGGCGCCGACCGGCACCACGACGCGCGCCATGCCGAGCTTCCGCGCCAGCCGTGCCGCATGCAGGGGCGCGGCGCCACCGAAGGCGATCAGGGTGCGATCGGCGGTGTCCTTGCCATTCTCCACGGCATGGACGCGGGCGGCGCTGGCCATGGTCTCGTCGACGATCTCGGCGACGCCGGCCGCCGCCCCTGCCGCATCGCTGCCGAGCGCGGCGGCGATGGCGCCCAGCGCCGCCTCGGCCCGGTCCAGGTGCAGCGGGATGCTGCCGCCGGCGAAACGCGCCGGATCCAGCCGGCCGAGCGCCGCATCGGCATCCGTCACCGTCGGCTCGGTGCCGCCATTGCCGTAGCAGGCCGGCCCGGGGACGCTGCCCGCACTGTCCGGCCCGACCTGGATGCGGCCGAGCGCATCAAGCCGGGCGATGGAACCGCCGCCGGCGCCGATCTCCACCAGCTCGATCACCGGGATGCGGACCGGAATGCCGCTGCCCTGGACGAAGCGATAGGCGCGCGCCACCTCGAATTGGCGGGACCGCTGCAATTCCAGCTCATCCAGCAGGGTCAGCTTCGCCGTGGTGCCGCCCATGTCGAAGGCGACGCCACGGCGGATGCCATTCTCCGCCGCCACCGCCTGGGCGAGGATGGCGCCGCCCGCCGGGCCGCTCTCGACCAGCCGCACCGGGAAGCGCCGCGCCGTCTCCACCGTGGTGACGCCGCCTGAGGACATCATCAGCAGCAGCGGCGCGGCGACCCCGGCCGCTTGCAGCCCGGTTTCCAGCCGGCCGATATAGCCGGCCATCAGCGGCTGCACATAGGCATTGGCGATGGTGGTGGAGGCGCGTTCGTATTCGCGGATCTCCGGCGCCACCTCGCAGGACAGCGAGATGGCGACGCCTGGCAAGGCCTCGGAGAGGATCGCCCCGGCCCGCCGCTCATGCGCCTCACTCGTAAAACTGTGCAGGAAGCAGACGGCGATGGCCTCGATGCCGGCGGCGCGGAAATCCTCGGCGATGGCGTGCAGCGCGGCCTCGTCCAGCGGCAGCAGCACCGCGC
>JAQGIA010000459.1 GCA_028291445.1 Belnapia sp. | reverse complement strand
GGAAGGACAGCGTATGCAACTCGGCATGGTCGGCCTCGGCCGCATGGGCGGCAATATCGTGCGGCGGCTGTTGCGCGCGGGGCATCATTGCGTGGCCTTCGACCGCGATCCGGCCCCTGGCGCGGCGCTGGCCGCCGAGGGCGCCATCGCTGTCGCGGACCTGGCCGGGCTGGTGGCCGCGCTGGAAGCACCCCGCGCCGTCTGGGTCATGCTGCCCAATGGGGCGCCGACCGAGAAGGCGCTGGCGACGCTGGCCGGCATGCTCTCGCCCGGCGACGTGCTGATCGATGGCGGCAATTCGATGTGGAAGGACAGCGTCCGCCGCGGTGCCATGCTGCGCGGGCAGGGCCTGCATTTCCTCGATATCGGCACCTCGGGGGGCGTCTGGGGGCTGGAGCGCGGCTATAGCCTGATGATCGGCGGCGAGGATGCGGTGGTCCGCCGGCTGGACCCGATTTTTGCGAGTTTGGTGCCGGGCAAGGCAGCGGCGGCGGCGACACCGGGCTATGCCGGCGATCCGCGTGCCGAGCAGGGCTATGTGCATGCCGGGCCGAATGGTGCCGGGCATTTCACCAAGATGATCCACAACGGGATCGAATACGGCATGATGCAGGCTTTCGCCGAGGGTCTCGACATCCTGCACCACGCCGATAGCCCGGCCCTGCCGGAGGACCACCGGCTGACCCTGAACCTGCCGGACATCACCGAGGCCTGGCGCCGTGGCAGCGTCGTCGCCTCCTGGCTGCTGGACCTCACCGCCCAGGCGCTGGCGGGCGACCCGAGGCTGGAAAGCTACTCGGGCCATGTCTCGGACAGCGGGGAAGGCCGCTGGACGGTGCAGGCCGCGGTGGAAACCGCCGTCTCGGCGCCGGTGTTGTCCGCCGCGCTGTTCGCCCGCTTCGCCAGCCGGGACGAGGACCGGTTCAGCGGCAAGGTGCTCTCGGCCCAGCGCAAGGGCTTCGGCGGGCATTTGGAAGTGCCGAAGGCTTTGGCCAAGGCCCCGACCGGAGAATGAGCCATCTGGTCCTGGTGATGGGCGTCTCCGGCGCCGGGAAGAGCACCGTCGGCAGCCTGCTGGCGGCGCGGCTCGGGGTGGCCTTCGCCGATGCCGATGCCTTCCACCCACCGGCCAATGTGGCGAAGATGCGCGCCGGCGAGGCCTTGACCGATGCCGACCGCTGGCCCTGGCTGGATGCCATCGGCGCCTGGCTGGACACCCGGGCTGCCGCCGGCAAGGGCGGCGTCGCCACCTGCTCCGCCCTGAAGCACAGCTACCGCGACCGGCTGCTGGACCAGCGCCCGGCGGTGCGGCTGCTGCATCTCAGCGGCGATGCGGCGTTGATCGGCGCCCGGCAGGCGGCGCGGCCCGACCACTTCATGCCGCCCAGCCTGATGGCCAGCCAATTCGCCACGCTGGAGCCACCGGAGCAGGATGAGCGCGCCATCATCCTCTCGGTCGTCCCACCGCCCGAGGCCATCGTCGAAGCGGCGCTGCGGGCGCTGGGCACGCGGGCCGCGTGACGGATCCCGTCCCGTCGATCGCCAGCCATTGCGCCACCATCCGGGCCGATGTGCTGGCCGGCCGGGCGCCGTCGCCGGTCGAAATCCTGGGCGCCGCCTGCCTGACCTGCCTCACGGCGGATGACAGCCAGGCCGGCCATTGGGACCTGTTCCGCGACCTGGCCCGGGCCTTCCTCCGCGACGGGCGGCGCAACCGGGCGACCGGCGATCCCGCGGTCATCGCGGCCTTCCTGCATGACACGCCGCAACAGGAGGTGGTGCATTTCCGCCGCAAGGACCCGCATGTCTGGGAGGTGCGCTTCCATGCCATCCGTGCCGATGGGCGCTGGCTGGCCTGCGACGGGCGCTACGACAGCCTGCTGCTGCTGGCCGGCGATGCGGGGGGCATGCTCGCCTCGGCCGGACGGGTCCGGGATGCGGCGGAGGCGGACCAGGCGGTGACGGCCATCGTCGCGGATATCGCCGCCGGCTGGCATGACCAGGGCGCCGGCCGCAGCCCGCCGAGCCTGATGCTGTTCAGCAATGGCCGGCCGATCGACCAATCCATCACCATCGCCCGCTTCGCCCGGGTCTGCGCCGAAGTGCCCGTCATGCCGCAGCTTCGGGTCTTGCAGAACCGGGCGACGGCCTTTTTCGATCCCGCGCTGCTGCCGGCCATCGCGGCCCGGGGCGCGGTGGAATTCTACGCCCAGGACGGCTTCGCGCCGCCCCCCGGCGCATCGCTGATGGAGGCGCTGTACCTGCCGGACAATGGCTGGGCCGAGCACAACCAGGCGGCCCGCAGCCTGCGGACCAGCCTGGCGCCGCCGCGTCCGGCCTTGGCGGAGGGCCTTGAGGTTTTCATCTCGCTGGAGTTCGAGAAGCGGGTCTGGGTCGAGCAGGCCGAGGGTTTGCTGGCGCTGTTCCGGCATATCGCCGCCCGGGTGGCGCCGTTGACCGTCCATGTGAACGGCATGACAGGCGTCGGCTTCGCCGCAGAGAATGCCGGCATCAGCACCCATTTCGCCGAGGTCACCAGGCGGGAGGCGGCGGTGATCGCCGGCTGGCGCGCGGCCCTGCCGGGTTGCGGCTTCCGGCACCTGGCCGGGCTGGACCTGACCGCGAAGCTGGCCGCCATCGCGGGCTGCGGCTTCGCCGCCACGCCGGGCGGCACCGCGGCCCTCATCGCCTGTCTCGGCGGCGTGCCGGGGGTCTATTACAGCCATCCCGGCCAGCACAGGCATTTCGCCTCCCTGCTGCGCATGTACGAGGACGGCTTGCTGATCGGCCGGGACAGCACCCGGCCGGATACCGCCGCTCAAGGGGCCTTCGACTATTCCTGGGCCGGCCTCGGCGGCCAATCCTACAGCATCCCACCCGACGCCTTCCTGGCCGAGGCGCTGGCCCGGCTGGCCGAGCTGCATCCTGGCCTTGCGCCATAGCCGGCTTGCCTCGCGCGCCACGGTGGCGCACATCGGCAGCCGGGCGCCCGCGCGCAGCGCCTGCTGCCAACCGCGCGCCACGCAATTCCCAACCGAGACAGGACGGTCATGAGCCTCGACCCTGCCACCAAGGCCAAGCTCGAACGCATCACCACCGCGACCATCACCACGGTCCTGCTGAAGAAGGGCCTGCGCAACATCTGGCTGCGCGGCACGCCGCCCTTCAGCCCCGCCGCCCGCGGCAGGCGCTTCGTCGGCCCCGCCTTCACCCTGCGCTTCGTCCCGGCGCGGGAGGATCTGGCGACGCCGGAAAGCTGGTCCTCACCCAAATCCACCCGCGCCGCGATCGAGGCGATGCCGGCGGGCTGCATCGTCGTCGCCGATGCGATGGGCGTGACCGATGCCGGCATCTTCGGCGACATCCTCTGCGCCCGGCTGGTCAAGCGCGGCGTGACGGCGCTGGTGACGGATGGCGCGGTGCGCGACGTGGCCGGGGTGAACGGCACCGGCCTGCCGGTCTTCTGCTCGGGCGGTGCGGCGCCGCCCTCGGTCGCCGGGCTGACCTTCGTGAACTGGGAGGAGCCGATCGGCTGCGGCGGCGTCGCCGTCTTCCCGGGCGATGTCATCGTGGTGGATGACGACGGCGCGGTCTGCATCCCCGCCGCGCTGGTCGGCTATGTCGCGGAGAACGGCGAGGAGCAGGAGCGGCTCGAATCCTGGATCATCGGCAAGGTCGAGGCCGGCGAGGCGCTGCCCGGCCTCTATCCGCCGAATGCCGAGAACAAGGCACGCTACGAGGCGGAGAAGACCTGATCCGCGGCAGCGGGCGGCCGGTGGTCGCCCGCCGCCTTTGAAGCCGGCCCCTTTCTCCGAAAGCACCCCGATGGCGCAAGCCCCGCCGCTGCCCGCGCGCTTCCCCTTCTGGACGGAGGAGAAGCTGCGGATCGCCGATACGGACATGAACGGCCACATCAACAACGGCGCAATCGGGGCCTATTGCGAGGCCGGCCGGGCCGAGGTGCTGCACGAGATCGCCGGCCCGCCGCCGGACCGCAGCGTCGCCATGGTCGTCGCCCGGGTCGAGATCGATTACCTTCGGGAACTGCACTACCCCGGCCGGGTGCGCATCGGCACCGCGGTATCGCGCATCGGCACCAGCAGCTTCGGGCTGGAACAGGCGCTGTATTCGGGCGAGGCCTGCTTCGCCGCCGCCCGCTCCGTCATGGTGGTGATGGACCACCAAACGCGCCGCCCGATCCCCATCCCGGCCGCGCTGCGCGATGTCCTGACCCGATTGGAGCCGATCGCATGATCCGTCGCAGCATCCTCGCCGGCCTCGCCGTCGCCTCCTTCGGCCACCCTGCCCTGGCCGAGCCCTGGCCGACCCGGCCGGTGCGCATCATCGTGCCCTTCCCGCCGGGCGGGACGGTCGACATCCTCGGGCGCCTCACCGCCGCCTGGCTGACCGAGGCGACCGGGCAGAGCTTCATCGTCGAGAACCGCTCGGGCGCCGGCGGCAACATCGGCGCGGCCGCGGTCGCCCGCGCCATGCCGGACGGCTATACGCTGCTGATGGGCTCGCCCGGGACCCAGGCGATCAACGCGCATCTCTATCCGAACCCCGGCTACGACGGGATCGCGGATTTCGCGCCGATCTCGCTGGTGGCGGAGGTGCCGAACCTGCTGGCGGTGCATCCCGCGCTGAACATCCGCAGCGTGCCGGAGCTGATCGCCGCGGCCAAGGCCAGCCGGCTGGCCTATGGCGAGACCAGCATCGGCGGCAGCACGCATCTCTCGGCCGAGCTGTTCCGCCTGCAGGCGGGGATCGAGGGCGAGCACGTCACCTACCGCGGCAGCGCGCCGATGCTGGGCGACCTGTTGCCGGGGCGGATCGCCTGGGGCGTCGACAACCTGCCCTCCATCCTGCCGCATGTGCGCAGCGGGGCACTGGTCGCGGTCGGCGTGACCAGCAAGGCGCGCTGGTCCGGCGCACCGGAGATCCCGGCCATCGCCGAGAGCCTGCCGGGCTACGAGGTGACCGCCTGGTTCGGCCTGCTGGCGCCGAAGGGGACGCCGGCCGAGGTCATCGGCACCGCCAATGCGGCACTGGCCAGGCTGCTGGCGACGCCGACCGCGGTGCGGCGGCTGGCCGACCTCGGCGCCACGCCCATTCCCGGCACGCCGGAGGCCTATCGCGACCATATCGCCGCCGAATTTCAGAAATGGGGCGAGGTGGTGAAGCGAGCCGGCATCAGGCTGGAGTAGCTGCCGGACTTCCAGGCAGGACCACCGGGCAGGCCGCAGGCAATCCCCTGGTGGCCGGCGCCGGGGATGACCGGATCCGCCGGCACAGGCATTGCCACGCCAGCAGGACCGCGAGGTACCCAGGCCCTCGCACCTCGGGAGGCTGCCTTGGCTCGTCCGCCGGTCCGCTCGACGCCTCCGTGCGCCCTTGCGCCTGTGGCCAGCCCGCTCGCCTGCGACGATGTGGCCCCCGTCGATGACACCGGCGCCTTGGGCGGGGCGGCGGAGCTTTCCGGTGGCATGAAGCAGCGCATCGGCATCGCCAGGACGCTCGCGCTGCGCCCGAAAATGCTGCCGAGAGCCGGTACTGGTCTATGGCACGAGTTGGAAGGGGATGCTGCTGGAACGGCTGCCGGACCAGAAGGGCGACCGGGTCAGATCACCATGGCCGGCAGATTCCTATCCTACAGACGCCACTGAGGCCCTTGCCGGGGCGGCGGGCTTCGGGTCTAACCCGCGCCCTTTTCGCGGCGCGGGGATAGACCATGCCACCCGTCATCGGTGTCGACTTCGGCACCACCAACAGCGTCGTCGCCATCCTGCAACCCGATGGCCGGGTGGAGACCGCGCGCTTCGCCGTCGGCCAGGCGGAAATCGACGTATTCCGCTCGGTGCTGTGCTTCTGGGCCGCGGACCGGGGCGGCTTGCGCCATGCCGCCGGGCCGCTGGCGATCGATGCCTATCTCGAGGATCCGCTCGCCAGCCGGCTCATCATGTCGATGAAATCCTATCTGGCGCAGCGGTCCTTCGGGGAAACGCGCATCTTCGGCCGGTCCTTCACCCTCGATGCGCTGATCGCCCTGCTGCTCGGCGACCTGTTCGGTGAAAGCGGCCCGGCGTTGGTCGGTGCACGGCTGGTCGCCGGCCGCCCGGTGCGCTTCGCCGGCGACGCGCCGGATGACATGCTGGCGGAGGAACGGCTGCGCGCCGCCTATGCCAGGGCCGGCTGGCCGGAGATCCGCTTCGCGCTGGAGCCGGAAGCCGCCGGCACCCGCTTCGCCAGCACGCTGCAAGGCGCCGCCACCGTCCTGGTCGGTGATTTCGGTGGTGGCACCAGCGATTTCTCGGTGCTGCGCTTCGAGCCGGGGGAACGGCAGCGGGTGACGCCGCTCGGCCATTCCGGCATCGGCATCGCCGGGGACAGCTTCGACTACCGGATCATCGACCGGGTGGTCTCGCCGCTGCTCGGCAAGAACGACAATTACACGATCATGGGCAAGCCGCTGCCCATCCCGCCCGCCTGGTACACCGGCTTCGCCCGCTGGCACCGGCTGTCGCTGATGCGGGCGCCGAAGATCCTGCGGGACATCGCCGAAGTGGCGCGCACCGCCGATCATCCGGAGCGGTTGCATCACCTGATCGGGCTGATCGAGGAGGAGGCCGGCTATTCGCTGTACCGTGCCGTCTCCGGCGTGAAGGCGGCGCTGTCGCGTGCGCCGGGCGCCACCCTGGAGTTCCGCCACGAGGGTTTCGTGGTCGAGGCCGCCATCGACCGGGCCGATTTCGAAGCCTGGATCGCCCCGGACCTGGCCCGGCTGGGGCAGGCCGTGGACCAGGCCCTGGCCGAGGCGGGCCTGCCCGTGGAGCAGGTCGACCGGGTATTCCTGACCGGCGGCACCTCGCTCGTCCCAGCGGTGCGACGGCTTTTCGAGGATCGGTTCGGTGCAGCCAAGCTGGCCGGCGGCGGTGAATTCGTCTCGGTGGCGGAGGGTCTCGCGCTTATTGGGAAATCAATCAACTAAGAAATGATTCGGCGTCGCAGTATGAAATCCGTCTCGGGACCAACACGTTCTGGTGGCGCATTGTGGATGTGCCGGCAGGCTGACCGATATCGTAAGCCCCTTGCTCATCGCCCTCAGCCTGGT
>JAQGIA010000454.1 GCA_028291445.1 Belnapia sp. | reverse complement strand
GCTTGCCGGATGAGGACGGTACGGCAAGGCGGCGGGATGGTGGGACGGCGCGGGCTGCTGGCCCTGCCGGCGCTGTGGCCGGCCGCGGCACGCGCGGCACCGCTGCTGCGCGTGGGGTCGAAGAACTTCACCGAGCAGCTGGTCGTCGCCGAGCTGTTCGCCCAGGGCCTGGAGAAGGCCGGGGCGCGGGTCGAGCGCCGCGTCAACCTCGGCGGCACCGCCATCGCCCAGCAGGCGCTGCTGGCGGGCGAGATCGACCTCTATCCCGAATACACCGGCACCGGGCTCGGCGTGGTGCTGAAGCAGCCGCCGGAAGGCGATGCGCCGAGCATCCTCGCCAAGGTCCGCGCCGGCTATGCGGCGATGGGACTCGATTGGCTCGATCCCTCGGGCATCGACAACGGCAATGCCCTGCTGGTGCTGCCGGCGACCGCGGCGAAGCACGGGCTGGCCACCCTGTCGGACCTCGCCCGTGCCGCGCCGGCGCTGACGCTCGCGGCCGGCAATGAATTCGCCGACCGCGCCGATGGCCTGCCGGGGTTGCGCCGGGTCTATGGCATGAACTTCCGGCGCTTCCGCCAATTCGCCGCGCTCGGCCTGCGCTATGCGGCGCTCAGGCATGGCCAGGCGGATGTGGTGAATGCCTATGCGACGGATTGGCAGATCGCGGTCGGCGGCACCATCGTGCTGCGCGACGACAAGGCGCTCTGGCCGCCCTACCAGCTTGCCGCGGTGGTGCGGCAGCCGGCGCTGCGGGACTTCCCCGGGCTGGCGCCGCCCTTGCTGGCGGTCGGCGCCAGGCTCGACAATCCGGTGATGCAGGCGCTGAACCGCCAGGTGGACCAGGATGGCGAGGAGCCGCGCGAGGTCGCCGCCCACTTCCTCAAGCAGCAGGGCCTGGCCTGATGCGCTGGACCAGCCGCAACCTGGACACGATCGGGACCGCCTTGCTGGTGCATATCGGGCTGGTCGCCGCCGCGCTGCTGCTGGCGCTGCTGATCGCGCTGCCGCTCGGGCTGCTGGTGGCGCGGCGGCCGCGGCTGCGGGCGGCGGTGCTGGGGACGGCCTCGGCGCTCTATTCGCTGCCGACCCTGGCGGTGTTCGCCCTGCTGGTACCGGTGCTGGGGCTGGGCTTCGCCCCGGCGCTGCTGGCACTGGTGAGCTATGCGGTGCCGATCCTGCTGCGTGCCCTGGTCGCCGGCCTGGCCGCGGTGCCGGCCGCCGTGCTGGATGCGGCGAAGGGCATGGGGCTGACGGCGCGGCAACGGCTGTTCCGGGTGGAATTGCCCCTGGCGCTGCCGGCGCTGCTCGGCGGACTGCGGGTTGCTTCGGTCACCACCGTCTCGGCGGCGACGGTCGCGGCCTATATCAGCGCCGGTGGGCTGGGCACGCTGATCCTCACCGGGCTGGACCAGGGGCACACGGAAAAGATCCTGGTCGGGGCCGGGCTGGTCACGGCGATGGCGCTGCTGCTGGACCAGGCGATCGCCGCCGCCCAGCGCCGCCTGCCGGCGACCGCGTGATGGAAATCCTGGCCCAGGCGACCGGCTGGCTGCGCGCCCATCCCGGCATCTTCCTCGAAGCGGTCGGCGACCACCTGCTGCTCTCGCTGGTCGGCCTCGCCATCGGGGTGGCGGTGGCACTGCCGGCCGGGATCGCCGTGGCACACCGGCCGCGCGCGGCGGAGGCGGCCACCGCCCTGGCCGGAGCGCTGCGGACCATTCCGAGCCTTGCCGTGCTGGCGGCGCTGCTGCCGCTGCTGGGCGTCGGCTTCACCCCCTCGGTGCTGGCCCTGGCCTTGCTGGCGCTGCCGCCGGTGCTGGTGAACACCGTGGTCGGCATCCAGGGCGCCGATCCGGCGGCGCTGGATGCGGCGCGCGGCCTCGGCATGACCGGCTGGCAGCGGGCGGTGCGGGTCGAGCTGCCGCTGGCGGCGCCGCTGATCTTCGCCGGCCTGCGGGTCGCCGCGGTGCAGGTGGTCTCGGCCGCGGCGCTGGCGACCTTCATCGGCGGCGGCGGCCTCGGCGACCTGGTCACCCAGGGCCTCGCCCTGCTGGATACCGGCCGGATGCTGGTGGGAGCCATCGCCATCGCCCTGCTCGCGCTGGGGACCGAGGCCGGGCTCGGGATGCTGGAACGCCATCTTGCGCAGAGGGTCCGCGGTACATGATCGAACTCCGCGGACTGTCCAAGCGCTGGCCCGGCGCCGACCGCGACTCGGTGGCGGAGCTCACGCTGGAGGTGCCGGAGGGGACGAGCTGCGCCCTGATCGGCCCCAGCGGCTCCGGCAAGACCACCACCTTGCGGATGGTGAACCGGCTGATCGAACCGAGCGGCGGGTCCATCCGCATCGGCGGGAAGGATGCGCTGCGGATGGATGCGGTCACCCTCCGCCGCCGCATCGGCTACGTCATCCAGGATGTCGGGCTGTTCCCGCATTGGAGCGTTGCCGCCAACGTGGCGACGGTGCCGCGGCTGCTGGGCTGGGATACCGCACGGATCGACCGCCGGGTGACCGAGGTGCTGGCCCTGGTCGGGCTCGACCCCGCCCGCTTCGCCACGCGCCGGCCGCACCAGCTTTCGGGCGGCGAGCGGCAGCGGGTCGGCGTGGCCCGGGCGCTCGCCGGGGACCCGCCGGTGCTGCTGATGGACGAGCCGTTCGGCGCGGTCGACCCGGTGGTGCGCGGCCGGCTGCAGGAGGAGGTGCTGCGGCTGCTGAAGCAACTCCGCAAGACCGTGCTGATCGTGACCCACGACGTGGCGGAGGCGGTGCGGCTGGGCGACGCGGTCGCGCTGATGCGGGACGGCAGGCTGGTGCAGCACGCCCCGGCGGCGGCGATGCTGGCGCGGCCGGCGGATGCCTTCGCCGCCGAATTCCTCGGTGCCGACCGGCTGCTGCTGCGGCTCTCGCTGTTTCCGGTTACCGCTTTGCCTACCCGGGACGCGCCGGCGGATGGAGCACCGCTGCCGGCCGACGCGACGCTGCGGGACGCCCTGGCGGCGCTGCTGGCCGCCGGTGCCACGGCGCTGCCGTTGGTTGGCGGGGGCTCCGTCGCCCTGGCCGATATCCTGGCTTTCGCCGGCAAGGCCTGACCGGGTCCGGTTGCGGCGGCTGCCGAACCCAGGCGCTGGTTTTCGCATGGGCCCTGGCAGACGCTGCCTTCACGATGGGGGCAGGCGGGCCAGCCCGCATTCCCGCCCTCGTCTTGGCGCACCCCCGCCCCAGGTCTAGGCTCACCGCAAGACCTCGATAGGGAGTGGGCAGATGTCCCAGGATACCGACGGCGGCGCCATTCCGGCCCTCGCCGAAGAACACCGCATGGTGCGCGACCTGGTCGCCAAATTCGTCGAGCGCGACCTGATGCCGCTCGAGCCGGCCGTGCTCAAGCGCGAATCGGAAGGCGGCAAGTATGGCCTGACCGAGGCGGAGGAAGCCCCGCTACTGGCCAAGTGCCGGGAACTGGGACTCGTGGGCCTCGACGTGCCGGAGGAATACGGCGGGGCCGACCTGCCGGTCTCCGCCCTGATGGCGATCGAGGAGGAGATGGGCCGCACCGTCACCCCCTTCATCTTCCCGCCCGACAGCCCGAACCTGCACATGCTGCTGGCGGTCGCCAATCCGGCGCAGCGGGCGAAATACCTCGATCCCTATGCCCGCGGCGAGATGCGCTCCTCCATCGCCATCTCCGAGCCCGGTGCCGGCGGCGACCCGGCGGGGATGACCACCCGCGCGGTGAAGGATGGCGACGACTGGGTCATCAATGGCCGCAAGATCTGGGTCAGCGGCGTGCCAAGGGCCGATTTCATCATCCTCATGGCGCGCACCGGCGACGGCAAGCGGCAGGAGGGGGTGACCGCCTTCATCGTCGAGCGCGGCACCCCGGGCTTCATCATCGAGCGTGAAATCCCGATGATCGGCGGCCGCCGCACCTATGAGCTGGTCTTCGAGGATTGCCGGGTCAACCAAAGCCAGATCCTGGGCGAGCTGGGCCGCGGCTATGCGCCGATGCAGCTCCGGCTGAACGTCCGCCGGCTGCAGATGGGCGCCCGCTGCACCGGCATGGCCCGCCGCGCGCTGGAGATGATGTGCGAGCAGGCCAAGAACCGCGTCACCTTCGGCGTGCGCCTCGCCGACCGCCAGGCCATCCAGTGGTGGATCGCCGAGGCGGCGACCAAGATCCACATCACCCGGCTGATGGTGCGCGACGCCGCCGCCAAGATGACCGCCGGCCAGGATGTCCGCACCGAGGCCTCGATGCTGAAGGTCCATGCCACCGAGATGGCGCAAGAGGTGCTGGACAATGCGATGCAGACCTTCGGCGCCATGGGCATGACCAAGGAGCTGCCCTTGCAGCTCATGGCCAACCAGGTCCGGGTGCAACGGATCTACGAAGGGCCCTCCGAGGTGCACCGCATGGCGATCGCCCGGCGGATGCTGAAGGATCG
>JAQGIA010000445.1 GCA_028291445.1 Belnapia sp. | reverse complement strand
CTGCCTGCGCGGTTGGCGCTTCACCCGCTACCATGGTCAGCCGGCGCCCGGACCGCAGGCAATCGACCTGGTGGTCGACGATCCGGAGGCCGCGGCACCCGCCTGGGCGCGCGCCCAGGCCGGGGTGCGTGGCTGCCTGCTGGCCCGCGACCTGGCGATGGAGCCGGCCAATGCGCTGACCACCCGCAGCTTCGCCGCCCGGTTGGAAGCCCTCGCCGAATACGGCATCGCCGTCGACGTGCTCGGCCGCAGGCGGCTGGCGCGGGAGGGCCTCGGCGGGCTGCTCGCGGTGGGGCAGGGCAGCGACAACCCGCCCCGCCTCGCGGTGCTGCGGTGGCGCGGCAGCGTGGCGGCGCCGCCCATCGCCTTCGTCGGCAAGGGCATCTGCTTCGACACGGGCGGCATCTCCATCAAGCCGGCCACCGGCATGGCGGCGATGAAAGCCGATATGGCGGGGGCCGCCGCCTGCGCCGGGGCGATGCTGGCGCTCGCCCTGCGGCATTCCCCGGTGCCGGCCGTGGCGGTGCTGGCGCTCGCCGAGAACGCCTTCAGCGAGACCGCCTATCGCCCCGGCGACGTGCTGCGCATGGGCTCCGGCCGCAGCGTGGAGGTGGTCGATACCGATGCGGAGGGCCGCCTGGTGCTGGCCGATGCGCTGCACTATGCCCAGCGCTTCCGGCCGCGGGCGGTGCTCGACCTGGCGACGCTGACCGGCGCCATCGTCACCGCGCTCGGCGCCCATCGGGCCGGGGTCTTCGGCACGGATGCCGGGCTGCTGACCCAGGTGGCGGCGGCCGGGGAGGCGGTGGGCGAGCCGCTCTGGGCCATGCCGATCGGGGCGCGCCACCGTGCCGACCTCGACAGCGGCATCGCCGACCTGAAGCAATGCGCCAGCGGCCGCCTGCTGCCGGATGCCTGCCATGCCGCCGCCTTCCTCCGGGAATTCGCCGGTCCTGCCCCTTGGGCGCATCTCGATATCGCCGGCGTCGACGACCGGGTGGCGCCGGGTCCGCTGGGGCCGGCCGGGCCGACGGGCTTCGGGGCACGGCTGCTGGACAGCCTGGTCGCCACCTATTTCGAGCCCTAGCGCAAACTCATCTCGGGCGGCTACGTCCGAGGGAGTAATTCGCGCGCTCGAATGAAAGCTGACGCATGGCCGATATCGCCTTCTACCACCTGATGCGGATGCCGCTGGAACAGGCGCTGCCGAAGCTGCTCGGCCGGGTGCTGGCGACCGGCGGCCGGGCGCTGCTGCTGGCCGGCAGCGAGGAACGGGTGGCCGCGCTCGATACCGCGCTCTGGGTCAGCCAGGACCCCGACTGGCTGCCGCATGGCACCGCCGCCAGCGGCCATCCGACCATGCAGCCAATCTGGCTGACCGCCGAGGATGCCGCGGCCCCGAACGGCGCCCGCTTCCTGGTGCTGGTGGATGGCGCCGAAAGCGCGCGGCTGGCGGAGTACGACCGGGTGCTGGACCTGTTCGACGGCCAGGATGAGGCCGCCGTCGCCGCCGCCCGCCGCCGCTGGAGCGCGGCCAAGGCGGCCGGCCACACGCTGTCCTATTGGCAGCAGGGCGACCGGGGCTGGGAGAAGAAGGCCTAATACCCAGGCGCGAGCCGGAACATCCCGTCGCGGAAGGAATTGGCCTGCGACATCACCACGTCGTCGTCCGGGTAGCCATTGTGTTGCTGCGAGGTCCAGACGTAGTCGCCATAGACACCCGGATGCGGCTTCCCCGAACCCCAATGGGCGGCGATCTGCTCGGCGGTCTCGGCGCCGTTGCGGATCGCCCCGGCGACCAGCCCCGCCGCATCGTAGCCGGCGGCGACCCACCAGAGCAGCGTATCGCCGGTCTCGACCTTCGCCGCCTTCAGGCGGCCGACGAAATCCGCGGTCCGGGTGGGCAGCGCGCCGGCCTCGTCGAAGCAGCAGCTGCGGAAATTGGTCTGGTAGACCTTCTCCCAGTATTCCGGCCGTTCCAGCAGCGCCCGGGTCTGGCCCGAGCCGAGCGTGGTCTGGCCGACCACCGGCACGTCCCAGCGCAGGGCGCCGCGGATGTTCAGGATGCGGGACAGCAGGCCCGGATTGACGCTCCAGGGCATGATGGCCTTGGCCCCGGCGCTGCGCATCCGCATCATGTCGGGCAGCAGGTCGGGCTGGTTGGCATCGATGGCGCCCTGGTAGACGACATTGCCGCCGGCGGCCACCAGCATCGGTACGAAGGCCTTGACCGAGGATGTCCCGTAGCCGGTGGTGTCGCTGACGACGGCGACGTCCTTGATCTTCAGCATCTCCAGCACGTAGCGATTGGCCGCGGCGCCGACCTGCTGGTTCGACGGCGCGGCGCGGAAGGCCAGCGGGTATTTCTCCGCATCCATCAGCTCGTCGACGAAGCAGGGGTTGAGCTGCGGCGTGCGCGACCGGGCGATGACCGCGGTGCAGGCCAGCGCCTCCCCGGAATTGCCCGGGCCGTAGAGCACGTTGACCTTCTCGCTGCGGGTCAGCTCGGAGGCGGCGTTGACCGCCTTGGTCGGGTCGCTTTGCGTATCGCGAATGATCAGCTCGACCCGCCGGCCGTTGACGCCGCCCGCGGCATTGAGCTCGGCGACGCCGAAGGCGATGCCGCGACCGATCCCGATGCCGGTCGAGGAGGAGGCGCCGGTCAGCGCCGGCAGCCAGCCGATCTTGATGGGCCCGGATTGCGCCAGGGCCGGGGAGCTCAAGGCCGGGGCCGCCAGGCCACCCGCGGCCACGACCGAAGCCTGCATGAATTGCCGGCGATTGATGGCGATCATCGCATCCTCCCTGTTGTTTTCGGCCAGCCTAGGTGACCGGCGGGAGGAAGGCGAGCCCATCAATGCAAGCCGATGCCGATCGGGACTTGCTTTGGCGCCACTGGCATGTCCGCCCGTGGCAGGCGCGGCCTCAGCCGGCTTCGGCCGCCAGCACCCGCCGCACCGCCGGGCGCTCCGCCATCCGTTGGCGGTGCTCCAGCACGCGCGGCAGCAGCGTCAGCTCGACCCCGTCGCCTTCCAGCCAGCGCGCCAGGGTGAACAGGTAGGGATCGCAGATGCTATAGGCCTCGCCCATCACCCAGGGGCCCCGCAGCATCCCCTGCTCGATCAGCGCGAAGGCCTCGCCCATCGACTTCGGCACGCCGCGCTTCAGCCCTTCCATCACCACCGGATCCGCGGTCCAGCGATGGCCGCGCATCCGGTGGGCATGCGCCACATGCACGGTGGAGCAGAGATAGCTGTTGAAGGCCTGCACCTCGGCGAAGGCGAAGGGATCCGCCAGCGGCGCCAGCCCGGCGGCGGGAAAGCGCTGGGCGATATAGGCGAGGATCGCCGGCGTCTCGGTCAGCGGGCCGCGCTCGGTCTCGAGCGTCGGTACCCGCCCCTTGGGATTGACCGCCAGATAGGCCGGGCTGCGCTGCTCGTTGACGGCGAAGGCCAGCCGGGCGATGCGATATTCGGCGCCGGCTTCCTCCAGCGCGATATGGCTGGCCAGGGCGCAGGTGCCGGTGGCGGTATGCAGGGTCAGCATGGCGTCGTCCTCCGCAGATTCGGCATGGCGCGGTCCTCCGCGATGTCAGGGTGCGCGGTCTTCCGCGACGTCGGCATGGCGCGGTCTTCCGCGACGTCAGCCATCCAGCCGGATGCCGGTCAATTCCACCAGCGCCTTCCAGCGCTCCACCTCGGTCCGCTGGAAGACGGCGAATTCGGCTGCCGGCAGCGGCGCCGGGGTGAAGCCAAGCTGCGCCAGCCGCGCCGCCATGGCCGGCTCCGCCAATATGGCCGGCAGCGCTTCCGATAGCCGGGCGAGGATCGGCGCCGGGGTCCGTGCCGGTGCCCATAGGCCGAACCAGGCATCGACGGCCATGCCGGGTGCGCCGGCCTCGGCAAAGGTCGGCACCGCCGGAAAGTCGGCCAGCCGTGCCGGAGCGCCGATGCCGAGCGCCCGCAGCCGGCCGTCCTGCACCAGCGCCATCACCTGCGGCCAGGTGGAGACGAAGAAATCCACCGTGCCGGCGATGGTATCGGTCACTGCCTGGGCGCCGCCGCGATAGGGCACATGCGTCGCCTCCAGCCCCTCGCGCCTGACGAAGCTCTCGGCGATGACGTGGCTGGCCGAGCCGACGCCGGAGGAGGCATAGGTGAGCCGGCCGCCGCCCTTGCCGCGTGCCGCCAGCGCCGCCAGGCTCTGCGCCGGCGAGGCGGCCGGCACGACCAGCGCGTGATGCACCTCGGCCAGCCGGCCGATCGGGGCGAAATCCTCCACCGGGCGATAGGGCAGGTCGCGCACCATGGCGGCATTGGCCGCATGGGTCTGGTTGTTGCCGAGGCTGAGGGTATAGCCATCCGGCGCCGCCGTCGCGACCGCCTGGGTGCCGACCACCGCGGCGCCGCCGGGCCGGTTCTCGACGATGAAGCCGGGACCCGGGATGGCCGCCGCCAGCCGTTCGGCCAGGGCGCGGGCCAGCACATCGGTGCTGCCGCCGGGCGGATAGGCCAGCACGATCCGCACTGGCTTGCCCGGCCAGGCAGCCTCCTGGGAAACCGTTTGGGCACGCGCCGGCGTGGCGGCGAGCAGGGGCAGGGCGAACAGCGCGCGGCGACCGGTCATGGGCTTCCTCAGGGTGTTTCAAGTCAAGGTTTTCAAGTCAGGGTGTTTCAAGTCAGGCGTGGACGCCCGACGACTCGGAAATTGCGCCAGAAGGAACCAGAAGCATCGTCACCGCGGGTGAAAACGCTTCTGGCGGCATGCCTGGCTGCGAGCACTGCCGCATCCTTGCCCGGCGGTCCAGCGGCGGGCGCTGGTTAACCCCTTCTCATGGTTGTTCACGCAGAATGACACGGCACGCCGCGGCGGCTGGTTCGGCTCGCCTACGCAACATCACTGCTTCGTGACCGGGTTAACAGCGTCGGTCAAGTTTCAGGATACATTTGGTTTCTACTTTGCCAACATCACGCCACAAGAAACGGGCATCATGCTCTTGCGGGCATTGGCCCGTCGGCAGGAGAAACCAGGATGCCACGCAGGATTGCTGCGCGCCGCACCCGACCGGCAGCGGGAGGCCAGGGCACATGAACCCGTCCAACCACGGCCCGCCCGAGCCCCGTCCCGAAAGGCGCCCCGAAAGGCGTCCCGACCCCTGGGGCGAGTTCCTCCGCCGCATCCTGCTCTCGGCCAGCCTCGCCAGCGCCGCCGCGGTAACCAGCACCGCCGGTGCGGATACCCCGCCGGCCGAGATCGCCGAAGCCGAGCCGCAGCAGCCCGAAGTACCGGCCGTCAAGGCCTGAGCCCTTCGCCGGGCCTTGCTGCCGTCTGCTGCGGCGCCCAGCATGCCAGGGTCCCGGAAAGGCCATGGCGAATGCCAGATACAGCAGCGCAGCACGCGGTTCCACCCGAAGCGGCGATGGCCGAGCGCCTGACGCTCCACGGCAGCTTTACCTCCAGCTCGAGCTACAAGCCGATGCTGTTCCTGGCGCTGGCCAGGCTGCCCTTTTCCTTCCGCACGGTGAATCTGAAGCTCGGCGCGCAGAAGCAGCCGGACTACCTCGCCGTCAACCGCTATGGCCAAGTTCCGGCGCTCCGCCATCGCGGGCTGACCATCGTGCAGTCCAACGTCATCCTGGACTACCTCGCCCGCGTCACCGGCCAGTTCGAGGGCGCCACGGAGCAGGACCGCTGGACCGCGCGCGAATGGCTCTCCTGGGAGGCGGATGCCATCACCAACGTCGCCAAGGTCCGCCACTACAGCCGGTTCCGCGCGGTGGACCCGGCGGTGATGGATTACTTCCGGCCACTGGCCGAAGCCGCCCTGGCGCGGGTGGACGAGGCGCTCGCCGGCCGCGACTGGCTGGTGGGAGAGACGCCCAGCATCGCCGATATCGGCTGCTGGGGCCGCATGGTCTTCATGGCCGAGGGCGGCTTCGAGATCGGCCGCTGGCCCAACCTGCTGGGCTGGTCCCGCCGCCTGGCGGCGCTGCCGGGCTTCGCCCTGCCCTACGACCTCATCCCGAAGAAGGACACCGAGGTGGAGCCGGCCACGGCCTAACGCCGTTCGCTGAAGAAGTCCCGCAGCAAGGCGCCGCATTCGGCCTCCCGCACCCCGCCCACCACCTCAGGCGCATGGTGGCACGATGCGGCGGCGAAGATCCGCGCGCCATGCTCGACGCCGCCGCCCTTCGGGTCATAGGCGCCGAAGACCAGCCGCTTCACCCGGAAAAAGCTGCTCGCCTGGGCGCACATCGGGCAGGGCTCCAGGGTCACGGTCAGGGTGCAATCGGCCAGCAGCTTGCTGCCGCGGGCCGTCGTCGCCGCCCGCAGCGCCAGCATCTCGGCATGGGCGGAGGGATCGCGCCGGGCCTCGACCTCGTTCCCGGCCCGGGCCAGCACCACCCCCGCGGCATCCGTCACCACGGCGCCGACCGGCACCTCGCCCCGGACAGCGGCGGCGCGGGCTTCATCGAGCGCCAGGGTGATGGGGGTGGGGGCGATTGGGCCGATTTCGGCGGGCGGGGGCATGGGACGAGCTTGCCCCCATGCGGTGATAAGTTCTAGCAACGCCGCATGCGCACCCGTCCCATCATCGGCGTCACCCTGGATGCAGAGGAGCCCGGCGGCTACTCCAAGCTGCCCTGGTACGCCTTGCGGAAGAATTATTTTTCGGCCCTCGCCGCCGCGGGCGCGCTGCCGGTCGCCCTGCCGCACGACCCCACCCTGGTGGATGAGTATCTGGACCTGATCGACGGGCTGGTCATCACCGGCGGTGCCTTCGATGTCGATCCCTCGCTCTACGGCGGCGGCGAGACCCATCCGACGGTCACGCTGAAATCCGGGCGGACCGATTTCGAACTCGCCGTCACCCGCGGTGCCCTGGCGCGGGACATGCCCGTACTCGGCATCTGCGGCGGCGAGCAATTGCTGGCGGTGGCTTTGGGCGGGACGCTGATACAACACATCCCGGACAGCATCCGGACCAGCATCGAGCATGAACAGCCCAATCCACGCGACCAGCCGGGCCACGAGATCGCCCTCGCGCCGGACACGCTGCTCGCCCGCATCATCGGCAAACCGGGCATGGCGGTGAACAGCGCGCATCACCAGGCGGTGGCGACGCCGGGTGCCGGCGCGGTGGTCAACGCCCTGGCGCCGGACGGCGTGGTCGAGGGGGTCGAATCCACCCGCCACCGCTTTGCGCTGGGCGTGCAATGGCACCCGGAATACGCGGTCGACCCGGCCGATCCACTGATCTTCGCCGCTTTCGTCGAGGCCTGCCGATGACCGCCCAGATGGGGAACGCCGAATCCGATCTCCCCGCCGACGACGCGGAGGAGGATGCCGAGCGCGGCGAGCGCATCGCCAAGTGGCTGGCCCGCGCCGGCGTCGCCAGCCGGCGCGATGCGGAGAAGATGATCGGCGAAGGCCGGGTGAAGGTGGATGGCAAGGTCATCGGCAAGCCGGCGACCTTCATCCTGCCGGGCATGGCCGTGCTGGTGGACAACAAGCTGGTCGCCGGCGCCCAGCGCACCCGGCTGTTCCGCTACCACAAGCCGGACGGGCTGGTGACCACCCACAAGGACGAGAAGGGCCGCAAGACCGTCTTCGAGGCGCTGCCCCCCGGCCTGCCCCGCGTGGTCTCGATCGGCCGGCTGGATCTGAATTCCGAAGGTCTGCTGCTGCTGACCAATGACGGGGAGCTGGCGCGCAAGCTGGAACTGCCCTCGAACGGCTGGATCCGCCGCTACCGCGTCCGGGTCAACGGCATGGTGGATGAGGCGGCGCTGGCCGAGCTGGGCAAGGGGCTGGTGGTCGATGGCGTGCGCTACGCGCCGATCGAGGCCGGGCTCGACAGCCGCAAGGGCGCCAATGCGTGGCTGACCGTGGGCTTGCAGGAAGGCCGCAACAGGGAAATCCGCCGGGTGATGGAATTCCTCGGCCTCGTGGTGAACCGGCTGATCCGCGTCGCCTATGGCCCCTTCCAGCTCGGCGCCCTGCCGCGCGGGGCGGTGGAGGAGGTCAACCCCAAGGTGATGCGCGAGCAGCTCGGCATGAAGAACGACGTGCCGGGGCAGGGCCGCCACCGCACCCCGGCCTGAGGGCGCCGCCTTGCGCATCATCGCCGGGAGCCACCGCGGCCGCCGCCTGCTGGCCCCGGCCGGCGACCGCACCCGCCCCACCGCCGAGCGCGTTCGCCAGGCGCTGTTCGACATGCTCTGGCACGCCCCCTGGGCCGGGCGCGAGCGGATCGAGGGCGTCCGGGTGCTGGATGCCTTCGCCGGCACCGGGGCGCTGGGGCTGGAGGCGCTGTCCCGTGGCGCCGGTCAGGTCAGCTTCCTCGAGACCGACCGCGCCGCCCTGGCCGCGATCCGGACGAATATCGCCACCTGCCGGGAGGAAGCGCGCTGCGCCCTGCTGCCGGTCGATGCGCTGAAGCCGCCCCGGGCGCCAGCACCCTGCGGCTTGGTCTTCCTCGACCCGCCCTACCAGGACGGGGTGATGGAGGCGGCGCTGGCCGCCCTCGGGGCCGCCGGCTGGATCGCCGCCGACGCGCTGATCTGCGCCGAATATGCCGCCGGTGCCCCCGCCGCAGCGCCGCCCGGCTTCACCCTGCTGGCCGAACGCGCGCATGGCGCCGCCCATCTGCTGGTGCTGCGGCCGGGTGTCCCCCTGGGCGCACCTTTAGGCGCGCCGGGGTGATCCGCCGCGCCGTCCCGCCGGCCCGGCGGCTACGGCGCCTGCTGGTGCTGCTGCCCAGCGCCGGCACGACCCTGGGCGGGGCGGAGGCGCAGACCGCCACCCTGGTCCAGGCCATCGCCGCCACCGGCGTCGAGGTCACGGTCGCCGCCGCCCCGGCCTTGCGGGACGGCATCGCCACGCTGCTCGGGCCGGCCGCCGCGCT
>JAQGIA010000431.1 GCA_028291445.1 Belnapia sp. | reverse complement strand
GCCGAGCGGGTTGAAGAATTCGAGCTTGATGGCGAGGTCGGCGACCAGCCCATCGGCCGCCTTCAGCCGCGGCAGGCGGACCAGCGGGGTGGCGCCGATCAACTCCAGGACGCTGCCGTAGATGCGCCCTCGCGGCGGCAGGGGCGCGGTTTCCTGGCCCCCGGTTTCCTGGCCTCCGGTTTTTTGGGCAGTAGTCCGCTGGGAACCGGCCGGGGGCATGGCCACCGGGAGGACGGGATCGGGTTCGGCGCGGCGCAACGGCGCGCGGCGGCTTCGGCTGGGGGCGCCATCGGGCATGGCATGGCGATACCACGATTCGCCGCCGCGGATCAGGGGGAAACTGCGGCGCTACCGCTGGCCGGACCGGCGTGCCAAGCTCGCCACCGAGGAAACGGAACGCCATCCATGCACGAGCCGGAACACCGGCCGGCCCCGCCCCGATCGGGCGGCCTGGCCCCATCCACCATCGCCAGGCGTGGCCTGCTGGCCCTGCCCATGCTGGGCTTACCCGTGCTGGGCATGCCCGCGCTGGTCCGCGCCCAGCCGGCCTGGCCCAGCCGGCCGATCACCCTGATCGTGCCCTATCCGCCCGGCGGCAGTACCGACAACGTCGCCCGGCCGGTGGCACCAAGGCTCGGCGAGTTGCTGGGCCAGACCGTGCTGATCGAGAACCGGGGCGGCGCCGGCGGCTCGATCGGCGCCGCGGCGGTCGCCCAGGCCAAGCCTGATGGTTACACGCTGCTGGTCTGGCCGACTGCCATCCTCACCATCAGCCCGCATATGATGCGGCTGCCCTATGACCCGCAGCGGGACTTCACCCCGGTCGGCCTGCTGGCCATGTCGGATGCGGTGGTGGCGATGCATCCCCGCGTCCCGGTGCGGGATATCCGTGGGCTGGTGGATTATGCCCGGGCCAATCCCGGCGCGCTGCGGTTCAGCTCGGCCGGCAACGGCACCATCACCCAGATGACCGGCGAGATCTTCGCCGATGCCGCCGGCATCCGGCTGGAGCACGTGCCCTATCGCGGCTCCGCCCCGGCCCTGACCGCGCTGCTGGCCGGCGACGTGGAATTGCAATTCGACCCGATCGCCATGCCGGCGGTGAAGGATGGCCGGATCATCGGCCTGGCGACCACCGGCGAGACCCGCTCCCCCGAATTGCCGGGGTTGCCGACCCTGCGGGAGGCCGGCTTCTACGGCGAGGGCGGCCTTTCCTTCCATGCGCTGGCCGGACCGGCCGGGCTGCCGGCCGAGGTGATCGCCCGGCTGGTCGCGGCCCTGGAGCAGGTGCTGGTCATGCCCGAGGTGGTGCGGACCATGGCGCCGGTCGGGCTACGGCCGCAGCCGGAAAGCGGCGAGACCTTCGCCCGGCGCATCGAACGCGATCGGGCGATATTCGGCGATGCGGTGCGCCGCACGGGAGCAAGGGTGGAATGAGCCAGGATTTCAGCAGTTTCGAACACACCAAGGTCTGGGACGATGGTCCGGTGCGCATCGTCGCGCTGAACCGGCCGGACAAGGGGAATGCCATCAGCCGGCTGATGGCCGAGGAAATCCAGGCGGCGATGCTGGATTTCGACGCCTCGGGCCAGCGGGTCGCGGTGCTGACCGGGATGGGCAACAAGGCCTTCTCCTTCGGCGCCGACGTGACCGAACCGCCGGAGCTGTGGCGGGCGGTGCCCAATGTCGGCTGGCAGACCGACAAGCCGCTGATCGCGGCGATCGAGGGCTGGTGCATCGGCGGTGCGCTGGTCCTCGCCATGATGGCCGACCTCGCGGTCTGCGGCGCCAAGGCCCGGTTGTACTACCCCGAGGCCAAGCTCGGCCTGACCGGCGGAATGATCGCTGCCCTGCCATCGCGCATCCCGCATAAGATCGCCATGGAATTGGTGCTGCTTTGCCGCACCTTCGATGCCGCCAAGTCGGAGCGGGTCGGGCTGGTGAACGAGGTGGTGCCGGAGGGCGAGGCGCTGGCCAAGGCGATCGAATGGGGCAAGGAGATGGCCGGCTTCGCGCCGATGGTGACCGGCGCCATCAAGCGCATGGTGCTGGACGATATCCTGCCGCGCGGGCCTTCCGAGCAATGGGCGCTGCAGGGCCAGCGGCTGAACGCCATCCGCAACTCGGACGACTTCCGGGAGGGTGTGGCGGCCTTCCAGGGCAAGCGTCCGCCGGCCTTCAAGGGTAGCTAGCGCTGCGCGTTCGGGGCCGGTAGCGCTGCGCGCTGGGCTCAACCAGCGTTGCGCATGAAATGGGCGGGGCTGGTCGCGTGCTGGGCAGCCGATGCGGCCCGTCGGCGCTGCCCCACCGGGTTGCCCCGCCGGGTCCGGGCAGGCATGGTCCTTGCTGGTCATGACAGAACCGTAAGCCGACCGGAGGACCGCCCATGCTCATCCGCACCACGCGCCGCGCCCTGCTGGGCGGTGCCACGCTATTGGCGACCCCGGCGGTGCTACGGGCCCAGACGCCCGAGATCTTCGTCGGCGGCCCGGCCTCGCCCGGCCTGACCGATATCCTGTTCCCCCGCATCGAGAAGAAGCACGGCTTCAAGATCCTGTTCGAGGGCACCAACAGCCTCATCAACCTCGAGAAGATCCGCTCCAACCGCGCCCGGCCCACGATGACCGTGACCATGATGGACGACCCGGTGCTGATCCTCGGCGAGCGCGAGGGTCTGCTTCTGCCGTTGCGCGGTCTTGCCATCCCCAACCTGGCGGATGTGCTGCCGGAGGCGAGGCCGCGCGATGCGATGTGGGCCAATTGGTGCTTCCCCGCGGCCTCCATCAGCTACCAGACGCAGAACGTGAAGCCGGCGCCGACCAGCTATGCCGAGGTCTGGGACCGCAAGTACCGCGACAAGGTCATCCTGATCTCGATGCGCATCACCCAGGCGGTGGTGCCGCTGCTGGCCGCGACCAGCCTCGCCACCGGCAAGCCCATGGCCGAATGCCTGAAGCTCGCCGATGAGGGCTTTGCCAAGCTGCGCGAGCTGAAGCCCAACATCCTGCAGATCACCACCAACCCGCCGCAGGCCCAGCAACTGCACGAAAGCGGCGAGGTGGATCTGTATCTTTCGCCCGATAGCCGCACCACGCTGTTCCGCAAAAGCCAGCGTGCCCCGGTGGACCTGGCCTTCCCCAAGGAGGGCACCGTCGCCATGCCCGCCGGCGTGGCGCTGGTGAAGGGCGGGCCGAACCAGGGCTTGGGCGAGAAATTCATCAACGAGCTGCTCGACCCCGAGACCCAGGCGCTGATCGCCGGCACCTTCTACAGCAAGCCGACCAATACCAAGGCGGTCGCCCCGGCCGGGCTGAACCTGCCCGATCTGGTGGTGCTGGACTGGGAATACTTCGCCGACAACCGCAACCGCTGGATCGAGCGTTTCGAGCGCGAGATCAGCGCCCGGTGAGTTCGGGCCATACTGCGGGCCATTTGGCGGTGCGTGCCGTCGCCAAGCGCTTCGGCGCGGCGAAGGTTCTCGATGATCTTTCGATCGCGGTGGCGCAGGGCGAGTTCGTCTCGCTGCTCGGCCCCTCCGGCTGCGGCAAGACCACCCTGCTGCGCTGCATCGCCGGGCTGCTGATGCCGGATGCCGGCAGCATCACCGTGGCCGGCGCCGAGATCACCACCCTGCCGGCGCATCGGCGCAACGTCGGCGTGGTGTTCCAGAATTACGCGCTGTTTCCGCATCTGACGGTGGCCGAGAACATCGGCTTCGGCCTGCGCGCCCAGGGCATCGGCCGCGCCGAGGCGGCGCCGCGCATCCGCGACGCGCTGGCCCTGGTGCGCATGGCGGAGCATGCGGCGAAGCCGGTGACGGCGCTGTCCGGCGGCCAGCAGCAGCGCGTGGCGGTGGCCCGTGCCCTGGTGGTGCGGCCATCCCTGCTGCTGCTGGACGAGCCCTTCAGCGCGCTCGACCGCAAGCTGCGCGAGACGATGCAGGTGGAGCTCAAGCTGTTGCTGCGCGAGGTCGGCATCACCGCCATCTTCGTGACGCATGACCAGGAGGAGGCGCTGGTCGTCTCCGACCGGATCGCGGTGATGAATGCCGGAAGGATCGAGCAATTGGCCGATCCGGCGACGCTGTATCAGCGGCCGGCCTCGCTCTACGTGCTGGATTTCGTCGGCCAGTCCACCCGCATCGCCGGCATCGTGCGCGGCACCGAGGCCGGGGTGGTCACGGTCGAGACGCCGCTCGGCATGCTGCGGGCACCCGGCAGCTTCGCCGCCGACAGCGCCGTGGTGGTGGCGGTGCGGCCGGAGGCGGTGGTGCTGGATGGCGCCGGCCCGGCGCTGAACCACATCAGCGTCCGGCTGCGCGACATCTCCTTTCTCGGCTCCCGCACCCAACTGCATCTCGACATGCCGGGCGATGCCGATTGCGGCATCGCCGAGCTGCCGCGGCTGCCCGATGGCATCGGGCCGGGCAGCGCCGTGGCGCTCGGCTTCCGCATCGCCGATACCATGGTCTTTCCCGCCGCATGAGGCCCCGCACCGACCCGCTGGCGCTGCTGGCCTTGCCGGGTGTCGCCTTCCTCGGCGTCGCCTTCCTGCTGCCGCTGCTGCTGCTGCTGTGGTCCTCCATCCATGGGCCGGCGGGGTTTTCGCTGTCCGGCTATTGGCGGGTGCTGGGCGATGAGTACTACCGCGGCGTCATCCTCGCCTCGCTGCAACTCGGCCTGATCACCACCCTCGGCGCCTTCCTGCTCGGCTATCCGGCGGCTTTCGCCCTGGCCCGGGCGCGCGGCTATTGGCAGGTGGTGCTGTTCGCCCTGGTCTTCCTGCCGCTGACCGTCTCGATCATCGTCAAATCCTTCGGCTGGGGCATCGTGCTGCGGCGCGACGGTATCCTCAACTGGCTGCTGCTGAATGCCGGGCTGGTGGAACGGCCGGTGCGGCTGATCTTCACCGAGGGCGCGCTCTATGCCGGCATGATCAATGTATTCCTGCCCTTCATGGT
>JAQGIA010000410.1 GCA_028291445.1 Belnapia sp. | reverse complement strand
ACCTGCGCCTTCATCGATGCCGAGCACGCGCTCGACCCCGGCTATGCCAAGAAGCTCGGCGTCGATATCGACAACATGCTGATCAGCCAGCCGGATGCCGGCGAGCAGGCGCTCGAGATCTGCGACACGCTGGTCCGCTCCGGCGCGATCGACGTGCTGGTGGTCGATAGCGTCGCCGCCCTGGTCCCCCGCGCCGAGCTGGAGGGCGAGATGGGCGATACCCATGTCGGCTTGCATGCCCGGCTGATGTCCCAGGCGTTGCGCAAGCTGACCGGCAGCGTTTCCCGCTCGAATTGCCTGCTGGTCTTCCTGAACCAGATCCGCCTCAAGATCGGCGTCATGTTCGGCAACCCGGAGACGACGACGGGCGGCAATGCGCTGAAGTTCTATGCTTCCATCCGGCTCGAAATCCGCCGCATCGGCTCGATCAAGGATCGGGAGAGCGTGGTCGGTAACCAGACCCGGGTGAAGGTGGTCAAGAACAAGATGGCGCCGCCGTTCCGCCAGGTGGAATTCGACATCATGTATGGCGAAGGCGTCTCCAAGGTCGGCGAGCTGGTCGACCTCGGCGTCAAGGCCGGGGTGGTGGAGAAGTCCGGTGCCTGGTTCAGCGCCGAGGGCCAGCGGATCGGCCAGGGCCGGGAGAATGCCAAGCAGTTCCTGCGGGACAACCCGGCGATGGCTGCTTCCATCGAGGCCAAGGTCCGTGGCCAGGCCGGCATCGTCGCCAATGCCATGCTGGTCGGCGGCGAGGCCGATAGCGAAGACGAAGCGGCCGCCGCCGAGTAACGGCGCCTGCCCGCATCCCGGCCCCCATCCTGGCGGTGACGCCCCTCGACGCTTCCTGCCGCACACGGTAGGAGGCGTCGAGGGCCCCGCGGGGCGGCAGACAGGACCGGCACCGGCGATGACCAGCAGCAACGATATCCGCGCGACCTTCCTCGGCTATTTCGGCCGCAACGGCCATCAGGTGGTCGAAAGCTCGCCGCTGGTCCCGCGCAACGACCCGACGCTGATGTTCGCCAACAGCGGCATGGTCCAGTTCAAGAATGTTTTCACCGGCCAGGAAAAGCGGCCCTATGTCCGGGCTACCACGGCGCAGAAATGCGTCCGCGCCGGCGGCAAGCACAATGACCTGGACAATGTCGGCTATACCGCCCGGCACCATACCTTCTTCGAGATGCTGGGGAATTTCTCCTTCGGCGACTATTTCAAGGAACAGGCGATCGGCCATGCCTGGGAGTTGCTGACCCGCGACTTCGGCCTTGCCAAGGACAAGCTGCTGGTCACCGTCTATTCCGAGGATGAGGAAGCCCCGGTCTTCTGGAAGAAGATCGCCGGCCTGCCGGATAGCCGCATCATCCGCATCCCCACCTCCGATAATTTCTGGCGCATGGGCGATACCGGTCCCTGCGGTCCCTGTTCCGAAATTTTCTACGACCATGGCGACCATATCCCCGGCGGCCCTCCCGGCTCTCCCGATGAGGATGGTGACCGCTTCATCGAGATCTGGAACCTGGTCTTCATGCAGTACGAGGAGGGGCCGCCCGGCACCCGCGTCGGCCTGCCGCGCCCCTCGATCGATACCGGCATGGGCCTCGAGCGCTTCGCCGCCATCCTCCAGGGCAAGCACGACAACTACGATACCGATACGCTGCGCGCGCTGATCCTCGCCAGCGCCGAGGCGACCGGCCAGGATCCGGACGGTCCGTGGAAGACCAGCCATCGCGTGGTCGCCGACCACCTGCGCGCCGGCACCTTCCTGATGGCCGATGGCGTGCTGCCCTCGAACGAGGGCCGCGGCTACGTGCTGCGCCGCATCCTTCGCCGCGCCATGCGCCACGCGCACCTGATGGGCTCGCGCGAGCCTCTGCTGCACCGCCTGGTCCCGGCGCTGATTCGCCAGATGGGCGGTGCCTATCCCGAGATCATCCGCGCCGAGGCGTTGGTGACGGAAACCTTCAAACTTGAAGAAACCCGTTTCCGCAGCCTGCTGGAACGTGGCCTCGGCCTGCTGGCGGAGGAAACCGCCAAACTCGGTGACCGCGCCACCCTGCCGGGCGACATCGCCTTCCGCCTCTATGACACCTACGGCTTCCCGCTCGACCTGACCCAGGATGCGCTGCGCGCCGAAGGCCGCGCGGTCGATACCGCCGGCTTCGAGGCCGCGATGGCCGAGCAGCGCCGCCGCGCCCGCTCCGCCTGGGCCGGCAGCGGCGAGGCGGCAACCGATGCGGTGTGGTTCGACCTCAAGGAAAGGCTCGGCGCCACCGAATTCCTCGGCTACAGCACCGAGACGGCGGAGGGCGAAATCCTTGCCATCATCCGCGACGGCGTCGCCGTGGAGAGCGCCCCGGCGGGTGCCGAGGTCGCCCTCATCCTGAACCAGACGCCGTTCTACGCAGAAAGCGGCGGCCAGGTCGGCGATGCTGGGCAGATTTCCGCCGGCGACGCCTGCCGCATCACCATCCGCGACACCCAGAAGAAGCTGTCCGATGTTTTCGTCCATCTCGGCACCGTCGCGCATGGCGAGGCCCGGGTCGGCATGGCGGTCCGGGCCGAGGTCGACCACACCCGCCGCGGCGCCATCCGCGCCCATCACAGCGCGACGCATCTGCTGCATGAGGCACTGCGCCGCCGGCTCGGCACCCATGTCGCCCAGAAGGGCTCGCTGAATGCGCCGGACCGGCTGCGCTTCGACGTCTCCCAGCCGACCCCGATGACCGATGCCGACCTCGCCTGGGCTGAGACCGAGGTGAATGCCCGCATCCGCGAGAATGCCGAGGTCACCACCCGGCTGATGACGCCGGAACAGGCCGTGGGCGTCGGCGCCATGGCGCTGTTCGGCGAGAAATACGGCGACGAGGTCCGCGTCATCGGCATGGGCCACGACCCGGCCGCGGTCGAGAAGCAGGGGGTCTATTCGCTGGAGCTGTGCGGCGGCACCCATGTCCGTCGCACCGGCGACATCGGCCTGTTCAAGATCGTCTCCGAAGGCGCCGTCTCCGCCGGGGTCCGCCGGGTCGAGGCGGTGACCGGCGAGGCCGCCCTGGCGCTGATCGAGGAGCAGTCCCGCCGGCTGGGCGAGACGGCGCTGGCGCTGCGCGTGCCACCGGCCGAAGTGCCGGCCCGCGTCGCCGCGCTGCTGGAGGATCGCCGCAAGCTGGAGCGCGAAGTCACCGAACTGCGCAAGAAGCTGGCGACCGGCGGTGCGGCCGCCGAGGTCGAGGTTATCGGCGCCCTGCGCGTCGCCCTGCGCAACCTCGGCGAGATGCCGCCGCGCGACCTGAAGGGCGTGGCCGAGGCCATCCTGAAGGGTGGTACCGCCGATGTCGTGGCACTGGTTTCGACCGCCGAGGGCAAGGCGAGCATCGTCGTCGGCATCGGCGAGGCGGCCCGTGGCCAGGCCGATGCGGTGACGCTGGTGCGTGCCGCCAGTGCCGCGGCCGGCGGCAAGGGTGGCGGCGGCCGGCCGGAGATGGCGCAGGCCGGCGGCCCGGATGCCAGCCTGGCGCAAGCGGCGCTGGATGCGGTCAGGGCTAGCCTGGCCGGGTAGCGCCCTGGCAACGGTTATGCAAAGGCGAAATCCGCCGCGCTCAGGGCGGCATTTGCCACGCCGCCGATGACCAGTAGGTCGTCACCGCCCAGGTCGATGGCGGTGACGCCATCCACCTCCCGTATCACCGCCTGAATATCTGCGAAGCTGCCGAAGCTGAAGCCTTCGAGCAGGATGATGTCCTCACCAGGCATGAAATCGGCGACCAGATCGGCACCCGTCCCCAGGCGCATCACGAAAGTATCGCTGCCCGCCTGACCGAACAGCACATCATTCCCAGCCATGCCTTCCAACGTGTCATTCCCACTGCCGCCCAGCAGCCAGTTGGCGGCCGCATTGCCGGTCAGGGCGTTGTCGAGCGCGTTGCCGATACCCCAGCTATCGGCAGCACCGGTCAAATTCAGGTTCTCGATATTGGCGTAAAGATAATAGGCATTCTCTGCCCCGGCGCCGACCAGGGCATCGACGCTGTCGTTGCCGCCGTCGACGGCCTCGAAGATCAGGTCCGCCATGCCATCGACGACGTAAAGGTCGTCGCCTTCGCCGCCAGCCAGGGTGTCCGTGCCGGTGCCGGCGTGCAGCCTGTCGTTGCCAGCCTCGCCATAAAGACTGTCGTCTCCGGCGCCGCCAAGCAGCGTATCCGCACCCTCGCCGCCAATCAGCAGGTTGGCACCCTCGTTTCCGGTGATGGTATTGGCGAGGCTGTTGCCGACGCCATACTTATCGCCAGCCGTCGCCGCCAGGATCAGCGCCTCGATCTCCTGGTAAAGGTAGTAGCTGGTCGTGCTGAGGACGGTATCGTTGCCGCCTCCGGTGAACTCGAACACCAAATCGGCCTGGGCATCGACCTCGTAGCGATCGTCGCCGGAGCCGCCGTACATCCAGTCGTCGCCGCCACCGCCAACCAGCGTATCGGCCTGCATGCCACCGCTCAACGTCTCGGCGGCATCGCTGCCGATGACCAATTGCGGCAGATCGAGCATCTCGCCCGGTACATCCGCCGCCCGTCGCTCGGCGAAGTAGAAGGCATTGCCCTGGTAGTGTTCGGTGTCCGTGTTCAGCTTGATGAGGTCGCTGAGGCTGGTGCCCTCGATCGCCGTCAGGGTTGCCGCATCGAAGCCCTGGTTCAGGTAGAACAGCCGGTCGCCGTCGCGCAGTGCGATGAATTGGTCGGCGGTGATGCGGCCGAAGGTCTCGCCCAGGAAGGCTCCGGGCACCAGCCGTTCCGCCAGGCCGCCGGTCCAGAGGTCGATCGCATCCACGTCGGGATAGGCGGCGGCGAGGGCGGCCACGGTATGCGCATCATCGGTGATCTGATCGAAGGCTGTATAAGCGTGCAATCCCAGCGCCTCGCGCGTCTGGTTCAGCGTGCCGAGGCCAAGGTCGCGGCCCCGGGCGATGTTGATGGCGGCCAGATCCTGGCCGACCGGCGGGTCGAACAGGAAGCTGCGGAGATCGTCGACGATCCGTGCATCCATCGCCTGGCTGAGATCGGCGCCAAGGTGGCGCAGGAAGCCGCCGGCCCCGCCATCCTCGGCGAAGGCCGCGGGCGGCATGAAAAACACCTCGCGCAGTTCGAATTCGTCGCCGATGACGCCGCCGGCCTCGTCCTTCCGCTCGGTCTCGGCGGATACCGTGGAATGGCCCCAGCGATAGGCGGCGCCGGCGAATTCGACGCTGATGCGCGGATCGACCGTGGGGTCATAGCCTGCATAGGCCGGGATCGCGGCCTTCCCCAGCAGGGCGGGGAGGAACTCCGCATAGGTGATATGGGCGATCTCGGCGGCGACGATGGCCCGCGCCTGCTGGTACAGCTCGTCGCCGGTCCATGACGGGTGGGCGGCCAGCAGCAGGTCGACCTGCCGGTTGTGCTCGCGCACGAAGATGGTTTGCAGCGAGGTGAGCGACGGGTTTTCCCCGACCCGGGCATCGCCGGCCAGGAAGGTGCTGCCATCCTGGGCGATCGGCAGGTTGTCGCCCGCCGAGGTCGCCATCCGCCCGTCCGGCAGCCGCAACGACGCTGCTGTGGTGAGGTCCGAGCCATAGACCATGGAACCGTCAAGCCAGGTGGTCACCCGGTTGATCGCATTGCCGCTCACCGGGTCGGTGAGGTTGCGGGTCAGCGGAATGAAGGTGCCATCCGCATAGTCCGGGTCGCCGCTTGGCACGATGATGCTGATATCGGCACCGCCGGTGGCCGCCCGCGTCATGTCGTGGTCGATGAACTGACCCCAGGCATACATCATGCCGGACAGGCCTTGGCCGTTCGGTACCGCTGCATCGCCTTCGCCGACCACGATATTGCTGATGCTGCGCGGATTGGGGCCATCCAGCGGTGTGGTGCCGTCCACGGCGAAATGCGCCTCACCCAACCGGGTGAAGGCGGTATTGGCCGCGTTGACGCCGGGATCGGCCAGGTCATTGCCTGACCCGTCTATCGAGCGATATTCCATCCCAGGATCCTTCGGCAGAGCTGCTTGGCGATGCTGCTCCCGTTAGCGGACAATCCTGGCGGCGAGAAGTCTCGCGCTCGAAAAACATAATATCCGCCGATGAAGTGAAGTAATCACCGACCAATGAATACCTGTTCAATGACAATATATTACGTCTGCATATCTGTTCACTCGTGCCTGCGGCGAAGGCCTCAGCCCAGCAGCGCATCCCGCGCCAGGGAGCGGAATTCGCGCCGGTACAATTCGCGCAGCACCAGCAGGCTCGCCAGGACCAGCGCCAGCGGATGCAGGATCCAGGCAAGCGCCGCCAGGCCGAAGTAATAGGCCCGCAGCCCGCTGTTGAAATGCCCGGCCGCCCGATTGGCTACCTTGGCCGCGATCTCCGCATGGGCGGCCCGGTCCGGATCGCTGCGGTCATGCGAGATCCCGCCCATGACGATCGAGCAGTAGTTGAACTGCCGAAGCGCCCAGGTCAGTTCGAAGAAGGCGCGCACGAAGATCAGCAGCAGCAGCGCGATCTTCATCTCCCACAGCGCCAGGTCGGGCACGGTGGCGAAGGGCAGGGCGCCGAAGACCCGGGCGCCGAGCTCCGGGCTGGCCAGCATCGCCACCAGGCCGCCCAGGATGAAGATGGCGGTATTGGCGAGGAAGGAGGTGCTGTTCATCAGGTTGCCGATGATCTGCGTATCCATGATGCGGTTGTCCCGCGTCACCATGGTCAGCATCCAGCGCCGCCGGTGCTCGTCCATCGCGGCGATGACGCTGCGCCGGTGCAGCGCCGGCACCCCGTCGACCAGCGCCGAATAGCCGATCCAACAGGCGGCGAAGATGCCGAGTGCCATCCAGTCGAACAGGGAAAGCGATTCCATGCGGGCCGCCTGACATAAAAAAAGGGGCGGGCCCCGAAGGACCCGCCCCGTGTCTCTGCCGCAGTCGGAAGGTTCAGGCCATCGCCTTCTGCAGGTTCTCGTCCAGCTTCGCCAGGAAGGCCTGGGTGCTGAGGTAGGGCTGGTCCTTGGCGATCAGGATCGCCAGGTCCTTGGTCATCGAGCCGCTCTCGACGGTCTGCACGCAGACCTTCTCCAGCGTCTCGGCGAAGGCCGTCACGTCCGGCGTGTTGTCGAACTTGCCTCGGTACGCGAGGCCGCGGGTCCAGGCGAAGATCGAGGCGATCGGGTTGGTGGAGGTCTCCCGGCCCTTCTGGTGTTCCCGGTAGTGGCGGGTGACGGTGCCATGCGCTGCTTCCGACTCGACCGTGTTGCCATCCGGGGAGAGCAGCACGGAGGTCATCAGGCCGAGCGAGCCGAAGCCCTGCGCCACGATGTCCGACTGCACGTCGCCGTCGTAGTTCTTGCAGGCCCAGACATAGCCGCCTTCCCACTTGAGGGCGGAGGCGACCATGTCGTCGATCAGCCGGTCCTCGTAGACCAGGCCGGCGGCTTTGAACCGGTCGGCGAATTCGGCGTCGAAGATCGCCTTAAAGATATCCTTGAAGTTGCCGTCATAGGCCTTGAGGATCGTGTTCTT
>JAQGIA010000407.1 GCA_028291445.1 Belnapia sp. | reverse complement strand
ATGCCGTCAATGGCGTTTCCCCAAGGCGTCTTGCCCGGCAGGGAAGCGCGGCCGCAGCGGTTTGTCCAATCCCGTCCCAAAGCCCCGTCCCAAGCCCCGTCCCAAAGGCCCCGGCATCCGGCAGCATTGCTGGACGACCGGCGATCCTGCTTGGCGCGGAAGCGATCGCGCGGTGGGCCTGGTGCAAGCGGGTCGCGGACCAGCCGGGGCTGCCGGTGCCGGCCGGGCTTGCCCGCCTGACGTGCGCCCGGCAGGCCAGCCCCACCCAGGATTGGGGTAGGCGCCGGTTTGCCGGACGGCGCGGAGGGCGCGATACTCCACCCAAACGAGGGCAGGAGACATCCAATGGGCAACCGCATCGCCATCATCGGCACCGGCGCGGTCGGCGGCTATGCCGGCGCGCATATGGCGCAGGCCGGCGAGGACGTGACCTTCGTCGACATGTGGCCGGAAAATGTAGAGGTGATGCGGGCCCGCGGCCTGCGCATCAGCCACCTGAAGGACGTACCCGAATTCACCGTGCCGGTCCGGGCGATCCACCTGACCGAATTGCAGCACGTCTCGAAGGAACGGCCCTTCGATATCGCCTTCATCTGCACGAAATCCTACGACACCGCCTGGGCCACGCTGATGGTGCGGCAATACCTGGCGCCGGGCGGCTATTGCGTCTCCCTGCAGAACTGCATGAACGAGGAAACCATCGCCGGCATCGTCGGCTGGGGCCGGACCTTGGGCGCCATCGCCAGCTCCATCACCGTCGATCTCTGCGAGCCCGGGCATGTGCGGCGCGCGGCGGGGAAGTCCGGCACCTCGCATACCGTGTTCCGGGTCGGCGAGGTGCATGGGCGGATCACCGACCGGGCCAATGAGATCGGCCGGCTGACCGCGCTGGCCGACAGCACCCAGGTGACGACCAACCTGTGGGGCGAGCGTTGGTCGAAGCTGGTGACCAATGCCATGGCCAACGGGCTTTCCGCCTGCACCGGGCTGGTGAGCAAGGAGATCCTGCTGAACGACACGCTGCGGCAGTTCACCGCGCGCGTCGGCTCCGAGGCGATCCGGGTCGGCCAGGCGCTGGGCTATACGCTGGAGGAAATCCACCACATCGACCCGGAGGTGATCGCCCGCGCCGGCGAGGGCGATGCCGCCGCCCGGCGCGACTACGACGAGCACCGGCTGGCGGAGGCGCGCAAGCCCGGTGGCGGGGCGCACCGGCCCTCGATGGGGCAGGACATGGTGAAGGGCCGTCGCACCGAGATCGAGTTCATCAACGGCTTCATCGTGGACAAGGCGAAGGAAGTCGGCATCGCCACCCCGGCCAATGCGGCGCTGACCGATATCGTCAAGCGGGTGGAGAAGGGCGAGATTCCGGCCGACCCGAAGCACGTGCTGGAACTGCGCTTGAACTAGCACTGCCACTATTTGGTTTTAACGAATAAAAATAGATGAGGGGTCCGGGGAGAATACTTTCTCCCCGGCTTCCTTCGGGAGGAAACGCCGATGCGCCTCGCCCTGCTCGCCCTGCTGCTGCTTATGGGCACCGCCCAGGCCCAGAATTTCCCCACCCGCCCCATCACCATCATCGCCGCCGGCGCCGCCGGAGGCCCGACCGATACCATCACCCGCATCGTCGCCGATGCCATGACCCGCAGCATGGCCCAGGCCTGGGGCGGCCAATCCGTGGTGGTGGAGAGCATCGGCGGCGCGACGGTCGGGCCGCAGCGCGGCGCCCAGGCGCGGCCGGATGGCTATACGCTGCTGATCAACAACATCGGCTTCGCCGCCAGCGCCACGCTGTACCGCAAGCTGCCCTACAGCGTGCTGGAGAGCTTCGCGCCGCTCGGCCTGGTCTCCGACGCGGCGATGACGCTGATCGCCAAGCCGGGGTTTCCGGCGACCGACCTGCGCGGCTATGTCGCCGCCCTGCGGGAAGGCGGCGACCGGCTGAACCTGGCGCATGCCGGGCTGGGTTCGGCGGCGCATCTCTGCGGCATGCTGTTGCAGCAGGCAGCCGGCGCCCAGGCGACCACCATCGCCTTCCGCGGCACGGCGCCGGCGATCGCCGAGATGATGGCCGGACGGATCGACATCATGTGCGACCAGGCGACCAATACCCTGCCCTTCATCAGGGACAACCGGGTGGCGGCCTATGGCGTTTCCAGCCCGGCCCGGGTGGCCGGGCTGGAACAGCTGCCGACCACGGCGGAAGGCGGCTTCCCGGGCATCGCCATGAGCACCTGGCACGCGATGTACGCCCCGGCCGGCACCCCGGAGGCGGTGCAGGAAGCGCTCTCGGCGGCGCTGCGGGAGGCACTGAAGGACGAGAAGCTGCGCCAGCGCTTCGCCGATCTGGCGACCGAGCCGGCGACCGGGGAACGCGCCACCATCGCCTTCCACCGCGGCTTCCTGGCGGAGGAGGTCGAGCGCTGGCGGCCGGTGATCCAGGCGGCGGGCGCCTTCGCCGACTGAGTCCTGCGGCCCCCCGCCTTGCCGAGCAACCGGGGCCGCGCCCATATGACCGGCATGGACCTCGATTTCACCGATGCCGAGCTGCATCGCTATTCCCGCCACATCCTGTTGCAGGATGTCGGCGCGCTAGGGCAGGCGAAGCTGCGGGCGGCGCGGGTGCTGGTGATCGGCGCCGGCGGACTGGGGGCGCCGCTGGCGCTGTACCTGGCCGCCGCCGGGGTCGGGACCATCGGGCTGGTCGACCATGATGTGCTGGAGCTGTCCAACCTGCAGCGCCAGGTGGTGCATACCACCGCGCGGATCGGCCGCAACAAGGCGGAAAGCGCGGCGGAAACCCTGGCCGGGCTGAACCCCGAGGTGACGGTCGAGGTGCATCCGGTGCGGTTGGATGTGGCGACGGCGCTCGCGCTCATCCCGCGCTACGACATCATCTGCGACGGGACGGATAATTTCGCCACACGCTTCCTGCTGGGCGATGCCTGCCATTTGCTGGGCAAGCCGCTGGTCTCGGCCGCGGTGCTGCGCTTCGAGGGGCAGCTTTCGACCTACAAGGCGCATCTCGGTCCGCCGCATCCCTGCCACCGGTGTCTCCATCCGGAGCCGCCGCCGGAGGGGCTGGTGCCGTCCTGCTCCGAGGCGGGCGTGCTGGGCGCCGTCACCGGCGTGCTGGGCACCTTGCAGGCGACCGAGGTGCTGAAGGAGATCCTGGCGATCGGCGAGAGCATGTCCGGCCGCCTGCTGCTGTGGGATGCGCTGGACGCGCGCTTCCGCACGGTGAAGCTGCGGCGGGACCCCGGCTGCGCCCTGTGCGGGGAGCATGCCAGCATCCACGACCTCTCCGGTCATGCCGCGCCGGCTGCGCCATTGGCCGCCCCATTGGCTTGCACCGCCGCCTGAATGGCCCGGCCCCTCGGCATCCTGCTGATCTCGGCGGGGCATGAGCGGGCGCATTACGCGCTGGTGCTGGCGACCGGGGCGGCGGCGCTCGGGCGGGACGTGACCCTCTTCGCCACCAATGCCGGCTGCCGGCTGTTCCTCGCCGAGGCGCCGCTGCTGGCCGATCCGCGCGAGGCGGCGCTGGCCGAGGTGGGCGTCGCCGGGCTGGCGGTGCTGCTGGAGGCCGCCGACGACCTCGGGCTGCGGCTGCTCGCCTGCGAGGCGGGGCTGCGGGCGGAGCGGCTGGTCGGCATGCCGCTGCGGCCCAGGGTGACGGTGGCGGGGGT
>JAQGIA010000403.1 GCA_028291445.1 Belnapia sp. | reverse complement strand
CGAAGGCATCCTTGCCGTTGTTGTTCCAGTGGACGGTGCCGTATTGGCGGCCCGAGCCATCCGGCGTGATTTCCATCATGTTCATTTCCTGGCCCGGCCACTTGTCGTTGCCCGGCCACAGGATGATCGCGGGGCCGGGCTGGTTGCCCTCGACCTTCGCGGTGACGGTATAGGTGCCGTAGCCATGGCCGGCATCCTTCCCGGAAGCCCATTCCATCATGGCCGAATTACCCTTCAGGGTAACCTCGCCATTCTGCGCGGAGCCGGCGTTCCATTTGTTGCCGAGCGCGCCGAAGCCATTATCGAAGCTTACGTTGAGGGGCTTGTTCGTCATGTGCTTGTCCTTCGGTTGCGTTGCCGTCAGGTCGCGCGACACAGGCCACGGCGTTTGGCGCCGCGTTTTGCATCGCACAGAGGTGGCGGGCTGGAGCAGCCCTCAGGCGCTGGACGAGCGCGCCCGTTCGGTGGCCGGAGTGCCGGCCGCCGTCATCCGAGCGTGGCGGGCCTTATTGACCCATTGCCACTCAGATGAGTGTCGTGCCCAAGACACGCAGATACCGTCAGTGCCCGAAATTGGGACTGATCTGTAATAATCTGCGCTTTCATGTAATGGCTTTAAACATATCTCGCATCGTCTGGATCGAGGTCCGCGACCGTTGCGAGTTGATGCCGTCCGCTACATTCAGATCCTTTCCTGCGAGGGCGTTTTAAGCGCTCACGTCTGTCGCGTTCTCGTGAGCCAGATTGCAGTACGCAATATAAAGTATACGATCAAGGGTTGTATTTTTCTGAAAGATGGTTTCCGCAACGAATGCTCGGCCGGCGTGACCTGGGCCGTCAGCCCTGCGGATAGCTCCGGCGCGCGGCATGCGGCGGTCGTGCATGTGCAATGCCGCCGGGGCAATGCGCCCAAGGTGATGCATCGCCGGCAGGCTGCTGGGTTACGGGATGCGATGAAGCCGCGCGCAGCGACGCCCCGGCCAGAGAGCATGCTGCTCGAAAGGGCTCACGGAATGTTCTCGGGCCAATTGTTCGACGCGCAAACTACCCCTGCCGGATGATTCCATCCGTTCGGGATTTGCCCTGGTTCGGCCGGAGTGGGTTTGTCAGACCGTGCTGATATCCGGCGCGTCGACGGACTTCATGCCGACGACATGGAAACCGCTGTCGACGTGATGGACCTCGCCGGTCACGCCGGACGAAAGGTCGCTGAGCAGATACAGGCCGGCGCCGCCGACTTCCTCGATGGTCACGTTCCGCTTCAGCGGCGCGTTGTACTGATTCCATTTCAGGATGTAGCGGAAATCACCGATCCCGCTCGCCGCCAGTGTCTTGATCGGCCCGGCCGAGATCGCATTCACCCGGATCCCGATGCCGCCAAGGTCCACCGCGAGGTAGCGCACGCTTGCCTCGAGCGCCGCCTTGGCGACACCCATCACGTTATAATGCGGGGTGACACGTTCGGCGCCGAGGTAGCTCATCGTCAGCAGCGAGCCGCCTGGCTTCATCAGCGGCACCGCGCGCTGGCTGACCGAGACGAAGGAATAGGTGGAGATGTCGAGCGCCTGCAGGAAGGCCTCGCGCGGCGTGTCGAGATAGCGGCCGCGGAGATACTGCTTGTCGGCAAAGCCGATGGCATGCACCAGGAAATCGATCCCGCCCCAAGCTTCCTTGATATGCTTGAAAGCCGCATCCACGCTGGCGTCATCGGTGACGTCGCAAGGCAGGACCAGCGTGCTGCCGAGGCTTTCCGCCAGCGGGCGGACGCGCTTTTCCAGGGCATCCCCCTGGTAGGTGAAGGCGACCTCCGCCCCCTGGGCGGCGACCGCGCGGGCGATGCCCCAGGCGATCGAACGGTCATTGGCGACGCCCATCACCAGGCCGCGCTTCCCCGCCATGAGCGTTCCGATGGGAGCATCTGCAAGCGGCGCTTCGGACATGGATATAATGGACCAATGGTTGCGATGGGCCTTTGGTGGTGGCACACCCCCGGCCGCCGGACAAGGGGGCGCATCCCTTCCCTCCACCCGCCCGCTCTGCCGCCCGGCTACCCCGCCCGGGTCCTCCAGGAGACATCTCGCCATGGATGACAGCGCCGCCGACCCCTTCGCCCGCTTCGAGGCCTGGATGGCGGAAGCCGCCAAATCCGAACCCAACGACCCCAATGCCGTATGCCTCGCGACCTGCACGCCGGAGGGTGTCCCCTCCGCCCGGATGGTGCTGCTGAAAGGCATCGATGCACGCGGCTTCGTGTTCTACACCAACCTCGAAAGCCGCAAGGGCGTCGAGCTCGCGGCCAATCCCAATGCGGCGCTTTGCTTCCACTGGAAGACCCTGGCCCGCAGCGTGCGGGTGGAAGGCGCGGTGGAGCCGGTCAGCGCCGCCGAGGCGGATGCCTATTACGCCTCCCGCGCGCGCGGTTCGCGCATCGGGGCCTGGGCCAGCAAGCAATCCCGGCCGCTCGAGGGCCGCTTCGCGCTGGAAAAGGCGGTCGCCGAATACACCATGAAATTCGGCATCTCCGAGATTCCCCGCCCGGAATTCTGGTCCGGCTTCCGGGTGCTGCCGCGGCGGATCGAATTCTGGCGCGACATGCCCTTCCGCCTGCATGACCGCCAGGTCTTCCACCGCGACGGCACGGGCTGGCGGACCGAGGCGCTGTACCCGTGACCATCCCCGCATGAGCATCCCGGCGCCGCAGGCCGAGGCCGCCGCAGCCCTGCGGGAGATGGTCGGCGCGGCGCCGGTCGAGACCCATGTCTCGGCCGTCTATATCGGCCGGGACGCGGCGCTGAAGCTGAAGAAGGCCGTGGCCCTCGGCTTCCTCGACTTCACAATGCTGGCCGAGCGCGAGCGCCTGCTGCGGCGGGAACTGGCGTTGAACCAGCCCTTCGCGCCCGGCCTCTACCGCGACGTCGTGCCGCTGATCCGCGCGGCGGATGGCCGGCTGCGGCTGGGGTTTGATGAGAAGGGGCCGGACGAGGCGGGGCCGGACGAGGCGGGGCCGCCAGTCGAATGGGTGCTGCGGATGGCCCCCGTGGCGCCGGCCGATTTCCTCGATGCGGCCGCCGCCGCCGATGGCCTCGACGCGGCCCGGCTGGATGCGCTGGCCGATGCCGTGGCGGCGATGCATGCAGCCTTGCCGCCCGCCGCCGCGGTGCCGGATTTCGCCGCGGTCCTCGCAGGCAATGCCCGCGCCGCGCTGGCCGCCGGCCT
>JAQGIA010000396.1 GCA_028291445.1 Belnapia sp. | reverse complement strand
GAGGTATCGGCGCGGTACTTCAGGTAGCCTTCCATGGTGTGGTCGAAGCCGGCGACCGCCTCGGCCGAGGCGGGGGTCAGGGCGAGGCCCTGGGCGTCCTTGAACATGGCGTCTCTCTCCGGTTAGTTCACGTGTAGAAATCGAACTTGCGAAAGAACGCCCTTTGGAATGACTTGGGAATTTCCTGAGATTCTCGCGCTGAAGGGCATTCTTCCGCAAACTCTCAGGCGGCGCGCTCGCCGAGGAACAGCGCCAGCACGCCGATGGCGGCGATCAGGTCGTCGGTTTCCATGGCCTCGCGCGGGTTGTGGCTGCCATTGGCGTTGCGGACCAGCAGCATGCCGGTTGGCACGCCGGCCGCGGCGAAATTATTGGCGTCGTGGCTGCCGGGGCTGTTGAGGCGCGGCGCGGCGAGGCCGAGGCGGCCGGCGGCGGCGGCGAGGCCGGCGACGATGGCGGCATCCATGGCGCCCGGTGCGGCGGCGCTGCGCTCGCCCAGGTCGATGGCGACGTCGCGGGCATGGGCGACCTCGGTGGCGATGGCGCCCAGCCGGGCCTCCAGCGCCACCAGATGCGCCTGGTGATAGGCGCGAAGGTCGAGGCTCAGCTCGAAATGCCCAGGCACCACGGTCATCGCGTGCCGGTCCGCCAGGGTGTGGAAGCGGCCGATGGTCGCCGCCATGGGGCGGCCGGCGCGGTCCTCCTCCAGCCAGAGCCGTTCCAGCGCCAGGGCGAAATCCGCCCCGGCCAGGCCGGCATCGCGGCGGAAGCGGTGCGGCAGGCCGGTATGGGCATCCTCGCCGGTGATGCGGATGCGCGGGTGGCGGATATTGCCGGGATTGGCGAGGCAGATGGCCACGGGCTGGCCGGCCTCGATCAATTGCGGCGCCTGTTCGATATGAACCTCCAGATAGGCGCCGAGCTGCTGCGGATCGCGCAGCGGCAGGCCCTCGGCCAGCCGCGCCGGGTCGCCGCCGCAACCGGCGATCGACTGGCCCAGGGTCAGGCCGCTGCGGGCGTGCTTCAGTTCCAGCGCGCCGGGCGGCAGCCGCGCCAGCAGGCTGCGGCTGCCGATCAGGCCAAGCCCGAACCACACCGCTTCCTCGCAGCGCAAGGCCATCACCTCGATGCTGGCGCGCGGGCGAAAGCCGCTCGCCTGCAAGGCGGCGATGGCCGCGATACCGGCGATCACCCCCGCTGCGCCGTCGAACTTGCCGCCCTGGACGACGCTGTCGAGATGCGAGCCGATGAGGATCGGCGGCGCCTCGGGGTCGCTCCCCGCCCAGCGCATCGTCAGATTGGCGCCGGCGTCGGTGGAGCAGGCGAGGCCGAGGCCCTCGGCCGCCTCGGCGACCAGCGCCATGGCGGCGTTCTCGCCCTGTCCATAGGCTTCCCGGGTGATGCCGGGCGGGTCGGCGCCGATCCGGGCGACGCCATCCAGCAGGCTTTGGACCAGGGCGCGCTGGGCGGCGATCAAAGCCCGAGGTCCGCCAGCACCGCCGCGGTATGCTCGCCGAGCGCCGGGGCGGCCACGCTCCAGGCGCCGAGCCCGGGCAGCTTCGGGAAGGGCAGCGTGCCGAGGCCCGGCTGGGCCAGCGGCACCGCGGCGCCGACCGCCTGCACATGCGGGTCGGCCAGCCAGTCGAGCGGGGTATTCACCAGGTCGCAGAGCATGCGGGCCGCCTTGAAGCGGGTCGCCCAATCGGCGGCGGTGCGGCGGGCGAAGACCTCCCGCAGGATCGGCAGCAGGGTCTCGCGGTGCTCGGCGCGGGCGGGGAAGCTGGTGAAGCGGGGGTCCTTGGCGAGCGCGGGCAATTCCATGATTTCGCACATGGTGATGAATTCCGGGTCGCGCAGCAGCGCCACCATCACCCAGCGGCCGTCGCTGCCCTGGTAGGTCCCGGCCGGGACATTGGCCAGGGGCGGCACCCGGCCGAGCAGCCCCTGCTCGGCGATGTTGAAGCCCATCAGCGCCGCGCCGGTCTGCATCAGGGAGACGTCCAGCACGCGCGGCTTCGGGGCGGTGCCGGCATGGCGGTCGAGCGCCTGTTCGGCCAGCGCCGCCTGGACCGCGGCGAAGGCCGAGATGCCGGTGACCATGTCGATCATCATGATCTGGCCGGTGCGGTGCGGCACCCCGTCCATGCCCTGGTTCAGCGCCACCATGCCGGTATAGGCCTGGGCGACGCTATCGGTGCAGGGCCGCTCCGAATTCGGGCCTTCCTGACCGAAGCCGGAGATGGAGAGGAAGACCACGTCGGGCTTGCCGGCCTCCGGCACCACGCCGATGCGCTTCGCCACACCGGGGCGGAAGGCTTCCAGCATGACATCGGCCCGGGCGGCCAGGGCCGCGAAGGCGGCACGCCCCGCTTCCTGTTGCAGGTCCAGCACGATGCTGCGCTTGCCGCGGTTGAAGCTGACATGCATGACGCTCTGGCTGCCCTCCCGCGTGGAAAGGCCGCGGGACCAGTCGCCGGCCGGCGGTTCCACCTTCACCACGTCGGCGCCGCAGGCGGCCAGCAAGGTGGCGCAATAGGGGCCGGCGATGCCCTGGCTGGCATCCAGCACAAACAAATCCTTGTATGGTTGCATGGCATTTCCCTCATTCGCTTCGGCGCCTATCCTGGCCGGAATGCGGTATGAGGGAAGGGGCTTTCGGGCGATGGGGATTACACGGCGGCTGGCCATGGCCGGAATGCTGGGCGCGCCATGGGTCGTCCCGCTGGCCGCGGCACGGGCGGATGACTGGCCGAGCCGCCCGGTGCGCTTCGTGGTGCCCTACCCGCCGGGCGGGCCGACCGATATCCTGGGACGGGTC
>JAQGIA010000370.1 GCA_028291445.1 Belnapia sp. | reverse complement strand
GGTCTCGGCCGAAACTGGGGTTTCCAAGCCTGGGGTCCCGGACAAGGGCGGTTGCGGGATGGTCAGCGGCCGGACCTGCGCTGAACCGACGAGGTCTGGTCCCGGCGCTGCCGCCAAGCGGCTTGGTCCGCTGGGGGACTTGGCGCAGAATCGGGCTCGACACCGGGCGCGGCTTCGGCTGCCGGAGCCTGCGGCGAGGCTGCCCGAGAACGGGCCGCGGCGCCTTGCCACTGGCCGGGCCTCGCCTCGGCCGGCGCCGCATTGGCCGTGCTGTCGAGATCCGCGCGCATGTCGAAGGGCCACCAGTCTTTTTTGCTCGACGGCTTCGGCTGTACGCTCCAGAGCGCCAGCCAGGCGAAGCCGATCAGGAGAACGATGAAATAGCCCGTCTGCATGTTGCCGATCCGTTTACCGTGGCTGGAATTATCGAAGCGCCGCGGCCGCCGGGAAATCGGCCCGCACCTGCGGCCGCCGCACGGTCAGCCGTACCGCCTGCCGCACCTGCGCATGGGTCGCGCCCAGGACGACCATCAGGGTCCAGAATAGGTCCCAGTAGCTCAGCGACAGGAAGGTGCCGCCCAGCACGTAGGCGACGATCGAGACCTGCGACATGCGCGCCAGATCCACCGCCCAGGCGAGCTGCGGCTGGCCGCGCGCCAGCGCGATGATCTGCATGGAATACCAGACGCCGGCACCGATGATACCGAGCCAGACGAAGAAGATCAGGAAGCCATGCTCGCCCAGCACCTCGAACCAGATGTTATGGGTGGCACGCGCCGTGGTGCCGGGGGTGTACCGGTCGACCACCGGCTGCTGGTAGACCGCCCGGAAGCCGCCGCCGACTAGTGGCCGGCTGAGCGCGATGTCGAGCGCGGTCATCCAGATATGGTATTCATGCGCTCGGTCCAACTCGCCGGCATGAACAGGATGGCGCCGGCGACGCAGGGGACGATCGCCAGGCCGGAGCCGAACTTGCCGCTGGAACGGAGCCAAAGCACGGCGGCGGCGCCGGCCAGCACCAGATCAGCACGCCGACGAAGGGCCGCCATACCGCCATCGGCAGCAGCAGGCCCAGCACGCTGATGAGGGCAAGATCGCGCATGCGGCGTGCTCAGCGCCCAGCGCGCAGCCGGGCGAGCAGGCGTTCCGCCTCGGCCCGCTCGGGAAAGGCCGGGGTGCCGGCCAGCAGCGGGTCGAGCAGCCCGATCGCCTCGGCCCGCTCGCCCGTGGCATCGAGGGTGGCGGCCAAGCGATAAGTCATCCCGGGGTCGGTCGTCCGGCCAGCCCGCGGCGCCGCAGCGGCGCGCAGCAGCGGCAGTGCGCGCTGCGGCTCCCCGGCACGGGTGAGGATCCAGCCGAGCGTATCCGCCGTCTCGACGTTCGGCATGAGGAAATAGGCCCGCTCGGCATAGTCGCGGGCCCGCGCCGCGTCCGGCCCGCCTCGCTCGCTCCCCGCTCGCTCGCCCAGGATCCAGGCGAGGTTGTTCAGCGCCGGGCCATTGTTCGGCATGCGCTCCACCACCTTCACCAGCCGCGCCTCGGCCTCCGGCAGCCGGCCCGCCATCAGGTCGATCTGGGCCAGCAGGTCGTTCGCCTCGATGCTCTCGGGGTCGCGCTTCAGCCAGTCGTTCAGCGCCGCGATCGCCGCCGCCGGCTGCTGGGCAGCCTGCCAGGCGGTTGCCTGGCGGGTGGCGAGCAGGACCGAGGGTGCCTCGGCATAGGCCGTGGCGAAGGCCCGCGCAGCGTCCGCCGGACGCTGCGCGGCGAGCAGCAGGTCGCCCCGCAGCAGCCGCGAATTCGGCTGGGTAGCCGGCTGCCGGGCGATCTCGTCGGCCGTGACCAGCGCCGCGTCCAGCCCGCGCGACTGCTGCACCAGCCCGACCAGCGTCTGCTGGATGAGCATGTTGGCCGGCTGCATCCGCAGCCCGTCCCGCAGCAGCGCCTCGGCCTCCTGCGGCTTGCCGTCGCGCACCAGTAGGGCACCGAGCTGCCGGCGGGCGAAGGCGTTGTCGGCTTCCTCGGCCAGCGCGGCGCGGGCCGCGACCTCGGCTTCCGGCCAGCGGCCGGCGGCGGCATAGGCCTGCGACCGGGCGAGCGGCAGCGCCGCGCCACGGCCGGGCGCCCGCAACGGCTCGCTCTCCAACAGGGTGAGCGCCCGGTTCTGCTCGCCAGCCGCGGCGAACAGGGTGGCGACCGCCAGCGCCAGCCGCGGCTCGGCCGGCGTCGCCGCCTGCGCCGCCTCGAGCAGCGCCCGGGCCGCCGCGCCGCGTGGGCCGCCGGCGGCCGCGGTGGCCGACAGGCTGGCGATGGCATCGCCATTCACCGGGTCGCGCTGCAATACCTCGGTCAGCAGCCGGTCGGCCTCGGCCGGCTGGTCCTGTAGGCCGGCGACGCGCGCCAGGCCGACGCGGGCGCCGATGCTCTCGGGATGGTTGCGCAGCACCGTCTCGAAGGTGGTGCGCGCCCCGGCCTGGTCGAGCCGGCCGAGCTGGATGGTCCCGGCCAGCAGCCCCGCCGCCTCGCCGCGCCGGCCGGCCTCGTCGAGCTTGCCGAGCTCGGCCTCCGCCGTGGCGAAATCGCCGCGGTTGAGCGCAGTGACCGCCAGCAGCTCCCGGGCGCCGGCCTGGTTCGGTGCCAGCAGCAGGGAGCTCTGGGCCGCCTGGGTGGTGCCCTGGGCATCGCCCGAGGCAAGCCGGGCGGCGGCGAGCCGGGCCAGGATCGCGGCATCCTGCGGCGCCAGTGCGGCGGCACGCTGCAAAGCCTCGGCCGCCTCGCGCGGCCGGCCGGCCGCGGCATGGCCCCGGCCCAGCAGGTCGAACGCCTCGGCATCCGGCGTGCCGCGCGAAAGGTAGCGGCTGAGCACGGCGACCGCCTCGTTCGGCCGGTTGCCTTCCAGCTCCAGCGAGGCGAGCAGCTTGGCGCCGCGGATATCCTCCGGCACTCGCGCCGCATAGCGCTGCGCCGCATCCAGCGCCTGGGCGTTCTGTCCCAGCGCCCGCTTGGTCACCGCCTGCAGCAGCACCCCATCGCCGTAATTGGCCAGGCCCGAGCCGAGCCGCTGGAACATCTCGTCGGCACCGCGCCAGTCCTGGGCACGGAACAGCAGCAGGCCGCGCAGATAGGTCGCCGGCGCGCTGTTCGGCTGGAAGCGCAACGCCGCCTCGACCTCCTCCCGCGCCTTGGCCGGGTCGCCCTGGCGGATGATCGCCTCGGCTCGCAGTACCCGGGCCTGCACATGGCTCGGCTGCTGCTCGATCAGCCGCCCGGTCGAGGCCACCACGCCGGCCATGTTGCCGGCGGCGAATTGCAGCCCGGCCTTGCGCATCAGGCCCTCGGCGGAATTCGGCGCGATCGCCAGCGCCCGGTCGACCGCCGCCTCGGCGCCCGGTCGATCGCCTTCGGCGAGCAGCACGGCGGCGGTGGCGAGATGCGGCTCGGCCGCGCCGGGCGCCAGCCGTACCTCCGTGGCGGCCGCCTCCCGCGCCCCTGGCCGG
>JAQGIA010000358.1 GCA_028291445.1 Belnapia sp. | reverse complement strand
TGGCGATCCGCTCGGCCAGGTCGGCCTGGCCGCGGACCGGGGCACCGTCCAGCCGGAAGGTCCGGCGCTCCGGCGGGCCGCCTTCCGGCGTGCCGGTGCCGATGTCGAAGCCCGACCAATGAATGCTTTCGAACCGGCCGGCGGCGGCCCAGGGCAGCGGCTGGCCCGCCTCCCGCCGGCCGAAATCGGCGGTGCGGGCGCCGCGCAGGCCACGGCCGGGGCCAAGCAGGCTGATCGCTTCGAGAAGATTGGTCTTGCCGACCCCGTTGTCGCCGGAGACGACGACGATCCGGCTATGGAACGGAACGGTCAGCGCCGGGTAGCTGCGGAAGTCCCGCAGCATCAGCCGGGTCAGCAGCAGGGCGGGCGGCGGCGCCATCAGCGCCGCCCCCAACGCTCAGCCTTCTTCGTCGCGGTCGCCTTCGACCTCGATTTCCTCACCGATGGCATCGGCCTCGTCTTCGAGCTCCTCGGCGTCCTCGACGGCCTCATCCGCCTCGACATCCTCCAGCTCCACCTCGTCGGCATCGGCCTCCGGCGCCACGGCGCGCTTCTTGACCTTGTCCTCGGCCGGCAGGGAGCTGGCGGCACGACGCAGGCGCGGCTGCTCGGCCGGCTGCTCGGTGCCGCATTTCGGGCAGATCGCCGGGGCCCGGGTCAGGTCGTAGAATCTCGTGCTGCAGGCGACGCAGACACGCTTGAGGCCCAATTCGGGCTTGGCCATGGGGAAAGCCTCATGCATTGGATCCCGCCCGGACGCAGGATATGGGCTGAAGCTGCGGTTCGGGCGGGAAAAAGGGTGCAGCGCATTGCCACGGGGCGGCGGCCCATGTCAAACGCCCCATCCTGGAAAGCCCTGTCCCGGAAAGACCCAATCCTGGAAAGCCCCCCCGTGGAAAGCCCCCCGATGGCCCATGCCGCTGCGGCCCATGCCGCCTCCGCCACGCCGCTCCGCGCCAGCGCCCCCGGCGGCCCGCTCTCCGGCACCCATCGGGTACCGGGAGACAAGTCGATCAGCCACCGGGCGCTGATGTTCGGCGCCCTGGCCATCGGCACCACCGAGATCACCGGCCTGCTGGAAGGCGAGGACGTGCTGCGCACCGCCGCCGTCATGCGCGCCCTGGGCGCCACGGTCGAGCAATTGGGCGAAGGCGCCTGGCGGGTCTCCGGCCGCGGGGTCGGCGGGCTGGTGGAACCCGCCGATGTGCTGGACATGGGCAATTCCGGCACCGCCGCGCGGCTGCTCTGCGGCCTGCTGGCCGGCCACCCGATCTTCGCGGTGATCACCGGCGATGCCTCGCTCCGGCAGCGCCCGATGCTGCGCGTCACCGTGCCGCTGGCCGCCGCCGGCGCCAGCTTCTGGACCCGCGAGGGTGGCCGGCTGCCGCTGGCGATGCGGGGCGCGACGGAGGCGATGCCGCTCGACTACCGCCTGCCGGTCGCCTCGGCCCAGGTGAAATCCGCCTGCCTGCTGGCCGGGCTGTGTGCCCGTGGCACCACGCGGGTGGTCGAGCCGGAGCCGACCCGCGACCATACCGAGAACATGCTGCGGCATTTCGGCGCCACCGTCCGGGTGACGGATACCGCGGAGGGCCGGGTCATCGAGCTGGAGGGCCAGCCCGAGTTGGTCGCCGCCCCCGTCATGGTCCCCGGCGACCCCTCCTCGGCCGCCTTCCTGCTGGTCGCGGCGCTGCTGGTCCCGGGCTCGCGCCTCACCCTTGCCGATGTCGGGCTGAATCCGCTGCGGACCGGCCTGTTCACCACGTTGCGGGAGATGGGCGCCGAACTGCACGTGCAGAATGCCCGCACCGAGGGGGGCGAGCCGGTCGGCGACCTGGTGGTCGCGCATGGCCCGTTGCGCGCGGTCGATGTCCCGCCCGGGCGGGCGCCCAGCATGATCGACGAATACCCCATCCTGGCGGTCGCCGCCGCCGCCGCCACCGGCGTGACCCGGATGCGCGGCCTGGCCGAGCTGCGGGTCAAGGAAAGCGACCGGCTCGCGGCCACGGTGGCGATGCTGGCGGCGAACGGCATCCGCGCCTGGATCGAGGGCGACGACCTGCTGGTGCATGGCACCGGCGGCATCATCCCCGGCGGCGGGCTGGTCGCCACCCATATGGACCACCGGCTGGCGATGAGCGCCCTGATCATGGGCCTCGCTGCCCAGGCGCCGGTCGCGGTGGATGATGCCGGCTTCATCGAGACCAGCTTCCCGGGCTTCGCCGCCCTGGTGAACCGGGCCGCCGCCGCAGATGCGATAATGAAGCTGCCGTGAGCGGTCTGGTCATCGCGGTGGACGGCCCGGCGGCGGCCGGCAAGGGCACCCTCGCCCGGCGGCTGGCCGCTGAATTGGGCCTGCCCTATCTGGATACGGGGCTGCTGTACCGCGCCACCGGCCGCCGGGTGCTGGACGATGCCGGCGACCCGCGCGACCCGGCCGTGGCCGCGGCCGCCGCCAGCGCCCTGACCCCGGCCGACCTGGCCCGCGCCGATCTGCGCGGCCCGGAAGCGGATATGGCCGCCAGCGCGGTCGCCGCCATCCCGGCGGTCCGCGCCGCCCTGCTGGAATGGCAGCGGGACTTCGGCCGTCGCCACGGCGCGGTGCTGGACGGGCGGGATATCGGCACCGTGGTCTTCCCGGAGGCGCCGGTGAAGTTGTTCGTCACCGCCAGCCCGGCCGAGCGGGCACGGCGCCGCTGGCTGGAATTGCAGGCCAAGGGGATCGCCGCCGATCCCACGGTGGTAGCGGCCGAGCTGGCCGCCCGCGACGAGCAGGACCGCCAGCGGGCGGTGGCCCCGCTGAAGCCGGCCGAGGACGCCACGGTGCTGGATACCACCTCGCTGGATGCCGAAGCGGCCTTCGCCGCGGCCATGGCGCTGGTGCGTGCCAGGCTGCCCCGAACCCCGTCTAATTCCGCTTGACGAGTTTCCGGCGGGAGACTAGCGAAACCTCTGCCGCGCGCCCCGTAAAGGCCGCGGCGCCTGCGGTTGCGAAGGCGTGCACACAACTTTGTGTGCCAGGCCGCGCTGCCTGAGGGCCGGAACCGGGTGGGCCGATACGCCACCCAGGCACCAGGGTCGCATGGCGCTCGAACCGATCCCCAGGGAAGCTCCCGGGGATGTTCCGCCACCCGATCAAGCCGTGTCCAGCCGGATAGGTTGGGGGCGCAGGACCACCGCCCATAGCTTTTGGGCAGTTCGGGACAGACAGAACGCATGGCATCCGCCACAGCCCTCGCGCCAAGCGCGGGGATCGAAGACTTTGCTGCAATGCTCGACGAGACCCTC
>JAQGIA010000335.1 GCA_028291445.1 Belnapia sp. | reverse complement strand
GCAGGCGCAGCATGGTGGCGGTCCTTCGGCTGGGGCCTCATCAGCCTAGCCGACCTCCCGCTCCGCCGCCTCAGCTCAGGAAAATGGCCAAACTCGAGCTGAGAGCATACGAGGCCGGCGACGCGGGCGGTGCATATCGCAGGACCTGGATCGCCGTAGGCGTGCTGATCCTGGGCGCGTCGCTGGGCCCCTGGTGGTTGATGTTAGTTGCTCCGATGATCGGCTATGGCTGCGCGTGGATCTCGCATCTGTTGATCGAGCGCAATCGACCGGCTACCTTCAGATATCCGGCTTAATCATCGCGCGGCGATTTACGCCTTGCCTGGCTTGCGGTGCCGGGGCGGTTAGGGCTGGAGTTGCAGCGGCACGGCTTGGCAAACCAGCGGACGTGGTTCTGATACCGGAAGCCGGGTTGCGGTATGATGGAGGTGTTCAGGAAACCAGATCCTGTTGGTATCATGTTCAATCATGTGCTGGCTCGCTTGCGTTAGCTCGCTTCCGCCTCCAGCACCGAATACTGCGACGCTGTTGGCACCACCCGCGCGAGCCGCAGCCCCGCCCTGTCCAGCAGCGCCGCGAATTCCGCCTCCGTCCGCTCCCGCCCGCCAGCGCGGGTCAGCATCATCAGGTCGGCCACCGTATGCGCGATTGCCACTGGCTCCGTCGCCATGCGCTCCGGCATCACTCGCTCGATCACCAGTAACCGCACGCCAGGCTTCGTCATCGCCACGCGGCAGGACCGCAGCACGGCAGCGGCGCGATCGTCCGCCCAGTCGTGCAGCACGCTTTTCAAAAGGTAGAGGTCCGCACCTTCGGGCACGCCGCTGAACATGTCGCCGCTCTCCGCCCGCGCGCGGTCACCGAGGTCCGTGGCCTGAAGCAATCGGGTTGCCCGGTCGGCAACCCCCGGCAAGTCCAGCACCACCCCACGCAGCCGCGGCCGGGCACGCAGCACCGCCGCCAGTAGCGTGCCCTGGCCGCCGCCGACATCGACCACCAGCCCCTCTTCCGGAAAAGACCAGGCAGCCAATACCGCCGCCGCGCCGCGTTCCGCCAGCACGGCCATGCCGGCATCGAACACCGCGCTAAATGTCGGGTCGGCAGCATAGCGTTCGAAAGTGGTCTCCACGCCGAAGAGGTGCCGCACTGCGGTCTCGCCGGTGCGGATGCAATGATCGAGCGCCCCCCAGGTCGCCCAGAAATCCGGATGGCCAAAGAGTAGCGCCAAATCCCGCACCGAACCTGGCACACTCGACCGCAGCGGCCCGCCGACCGGGCCAAGAGCAAAGCGTCCGTCCGCCTCCTCCGTTGCGATGCCTAGCGCGGCGAGCGCCCGCAGCAGCCGCCACAGCGAGGGCGCATGCGTCCCGGTCGCGGCGGCGAGCGTCTCGGCGTCGCGGGGTCCCTCCGCCAGCAGGTCCGCGAGGCCGAGCCGCGCCGCGACCCCGACCACCTGCGCCGCCGCGGCGCCGTTCACCAGCCGCAGCAGTACAGCGCCAGGCTCGGCCATTTCCATCACCGCTATTCCGCCCGGATGCCGCCGGCGCGCGCGGCCGCGCCCCAGCGTGCTGCCTCCTCGGCGACGAAGGCGGTCATTGCCGCGCGGTCGAGGTCGCGGTTGGGCGCGCCGCCGATGCCGGCGAGGAACCGCGCATAGGCTTCCGTTCCGGTCACCCCGCGCACTTCGCGTGACAGCCGCTCGGCGATCGGCTCTGGCAGGCCGGCAGGGCCGCAGACGCCGAACCAGGCATTCGCCAGAATGTCGGTACCCGCTTCGAGGAAGGTCGGCACCCCGGGATGCTGCGGCATGCGCGTGGTGCTCGCCACCGCCAGCAGGCGCAGCCGGTCCTGGTTGCCCACCTCGCCCAGGCCGGCGAGCACCGCCTCGATCCGCCCGCCCATGGTCTCTACCGCCGCCGCGGTGCCGCCACGGAACGGCACCATCGTCACAGCCGCGCCGGCGGTGCGACGAAGGATGTCGAGCGAGATGTGGCCGATGCCGCCCGTCCCGACCGTGCCGACGCGCAGGCTCTCCGGTGCCGCGCGCGCCGCGGCGAGGAAGCTTGCGAGGTCGGGGAAGGGCGCATCCGCCCGCACGGCAAGGGCAAGTGGGAATTCACCAAGCAATGCGAGATGCGTCACGTCCCGCAACGGATCGTAGCGAAGGTTGGCAACGGTGGCGGCGGCTACGGCATGTGGCCCGACGCTGCTGATGCCGAGCGTATAGCCATCCGGTGGCGCATGCGCGACGACCTCGGCGCCAATCGTTCCGCCTGCGCCGGAGCGGCTGTCGATCACGACCGGCTGGCCGAGCACTGGCGTCAGGTGCTCCGCGGCGAAGCGGGCCATCGCATCCGGCGATCCGGCCGGGAAGGGATTGACGATACGGATGGGCCGCACAGGCCAAGCCGCCTGGCCGTGGGCCGCAGCGGGAACGAGCGTCAGGGTGAGCAGGGCGCGTCGACGCATCACAGCCTCCAGACGGTGCTGAGCTTGAGGCAGCCTAGCACCTCTCGTTGGCGAAGCGCGCCGTAACCTCGATCCGGGTCAGCCATGGATGACACCCCCTCCCAAGCGCATCTCCGCGGAGGAGGCGGGCCCTCAGCGGTCCGACCGCATGGCTCAGGCCAGGATGGGTACCGTGAAACACGCCTGCCCTCGCAGGCGGTCTGTCGCGGGCAAGGCCGTACCTTCCGTCAGATGCAATCCACTAGCCGCATTGGTTGCAGGTCATGAGGCCGCGCCTTTCCCGCGCCGGCGAGACCAGATAGCCGCAGCGGATGCAGTTTGCGCCGGTGTCGTCTGCTGC
>JAQGIA010000331.1 GCA_028291445.1 Belnapia sp. | reverse complement strand
GGCGCAGCCGCGCACCGCCGCGCTCGGGCTGGAGGATGCCGGCTGGGCGCGCCGCGCGCTGGGCGAAGGCCGGCTCGGCGGCGCCCCGCGCCGAATGCAGGATGTGCTGGCGCCAGGCGACGTGGTGCTGGTCGAGGTATTGCCGGCAGCAGCTGCCCCGGCAGGGGGGGCGGCGGGTAACCAGGCCCGTGCCCCGGCCCGGCCGGAACGGCTGGCGCTGCGCCAGGTGCCGGGGGTGGAAGGCGCGGTGGTCGCGCTCGACCCCGCCACCGGCCGCGTGCTGGCCATGGCCGGCGGCTGGTCCTTCGACCGCAGCCAGTTCAACCGGGCGACCCAGGCGCAGCGCCAGCCCGGATCAGCCTTCAAGCCCTTCGTCTACCTGCCGGCGCTGGAGGCGGGGATTCCGCCGAACCAGCGCTTCCTGGACGGACCGATCGAGCTGAACACCCCGCAGGGCGTCTGGCGGCCCTCCAACTACGTCGCCGGCAGCCACAACGGCTATGTGACGATCCGGACGGCGCTGGAGAAGTCGCTGAATCTGGTCACCGTGCGGGTGGCGCAGGAAGTCGGCATGGACAAGGTCAGCGAGACCGCGGCCCGCTTCGGGGTGATCCCCAACATGCCGCGGTATCTCGCCATGGCGCTGGGCTCGGGCGAGACCACCGTGCTGCGCATGGCGGCCGGCTATGCCGCCTTCGCCAATGGCGGAAGGGCGGTGGCGCCGACCCTGATCGATACGGTGCAGGACCAGCGCGGCCGGGTGGTCTGGCGCAGCGACAACCGCGGCTGCGCCGACTGCGGCGCGGCCAGCGCGGCGGAGGGACCGCCCGAGCTGGTGGACAATCGCCGGCAGATCACCGACCCGATCGCTGCCTACCAGATGGTCAACCTGCTGACCGGCGTGGTGACGCGCGGCACCGGCACCGCCGCCGGCCGCGGGCTGGGCCGGCCGGTCGCCGGCAAGACCGGCACGACGAACGACTACTTCGACAATTGGTTCGTCGGCTTCACCCCGGACATCGTCGTCGCCGTCTGGATGGGCTTCGACGAGCCGCGCAGCCTGGGCAGCGGCGAGACCGGCGGCAGCAATGCGGCGCCGATCTTCCACGACGTGCTGGAGGCGGCGCTGCGCGGCAGCCCGGCGGTGCCGTTCCGGGCGCCGCCGGGCGTGGCGCTGGTGCGGCTGCAGGATGGCGGGCAGACCATCATGGAAGCCTTCCGCCCCGGCACCGAGAATGCCGCGCGATCGCCGGAGGAAGACCCGGCGCGCGGGACCGCGGTGGGGCTGGACCGGGGGCTGGGCGGGCTCTACTGAACCCTCGCGGGACGCCCGCTGCGGACTCGTAACGCACCGGCTTTGCATCTACCGTCGCCCCGAAACGAGGAGGCGGTCCATGTATCTCAACGTGCCATTCGTCACGCAGCTCGGGATCGGCGGGAATGCCAACCTGAACGACCCGACCGGCTGCTGGTATGCCAGCGCCTGCATGGTCGCCTATTCCTACGAGGCGGGGCCGCGCCTCGGGGTGCCGGCGCTGTATTCCATGCCGATCACCCAGCCGGATGGCAGCAGCGCCGTCGGCCATTGGTCCATCACCACGGCCTGGTTGCCCACCTTCAAGAAGAACGAGCACCTGACCGAGTTGACGGGCGGCATGCCGGCGACCGCCGTCGGGCTGGCCCAGGCGCTGAAGCGCTTCGGGCCGCTGTGGTTCGGCTGGATCAAGACCGCCGGGACCAGTACCTATGGCCATGTCTCGGTCATCGTCGGGGTGCGCGGCGGCACGGTGATCTACCACGACCCGGAGAATGCCCCGAACAGCGAGGCGCCGCTGGCGACCTTCATCGCCCGCCTGGCCTCGGGCTGGCCGTTGCTGCGGCGCGACGGGCCGGAATTCGGCTACATGGTGACCGAGACCATCTGACCGGGGGCGGGCCCAACCGGCGACAGGCCGCGGCCGGGGAATTGCAAGCCTTCGGCCGAACGCCCGCCGAGGAGCCCCGCATGACCACGCGCCGCCGGATGAACCTGATCGCCTATCTGAAGGCCGGACCTTCCACCAGCTATCCCAGCGCCTGGCGCCATCCCGCCGCCACGCTGGACGACCTGTTCCTGCCGGAACGCTGGGAATATCTGGCGCGGGTGATGGAGGCGGCCTGCTTCGATGGCTGCTTCTTCGCCGATGGCCTCGGCATCCCGGATCTCTACAAGGGCAGCTACGCGGATTACGTCGGCCGCGGCGGCCAGCTCAGCCTGCTCGATCCGATGACCCTGCTGCCGATGATGGCCCGGGTCACCCGCCATCTCGGGCTGGGGGTCACCCTGTCGACCAGCTTCATGCCGGCCTATATCCTGGCCCGCTACCTCGGCTCGCTGGACATCCTCAGCCAGGGCCGCGTCGCCTGGAACGTGGTGACCACGGCGCGCGACTTCGAGGCGCGGAATTGCAGCATGCCCGGCGGACTGCCGCCCAAGGCCCAGCGCTACGACATGGCCGACGAGGTGATGGAGGCCTGCGACGCGCTGTGGCAGGGCTGGGACCCGGATGCGCTGGTGCTGGACCGCGCCAGCGGCGTCTTCGCCGACCCAGGCAAGATCCGCCGGGCGAATTACCAGGGGCGCTACGTCAGCGCCGAGGGGCCGCTGTCCATCCCACGCTCGCCGCAGGTGCGGCCGGTGATCATGCAGGCCGGCTCCTCCCCGCGCGGCCGGGAATTCGCCGCGCGCTGGGCGGAGGCGCTGTTCTGCACCCCGGCGACCAAGGCGGATGCGCTGGCCTATCGGGAGGATATCCACCGCCGGATGGCGGCGATCGGCCGGCCGGTCGAGGAATGCAAGGTGCTGCCCTCCTTCACCGTGGTGCTGGGGGAGACGGCGTCGATCGCCCAGGAAAAGGCCGCCTACCTCGAATCCCTGGTCGATCCGGAGCTGGTGCTGGCGGCTTCCTCCTGGTCGGTTGTCGCCGACCTCAGCCGGATCGACACGCCGGAGGCGCTGGAGGCGGGAAGCAGCAACCAGGGCGTCCAGGGGCACCGCGACCGGATGCTGCAGGTGGCCGCCGAAAAAGGCATCAGCTTCGCCGAGGCGGTGCGCCAGCCGCGCGCCCTGCTGGCCGGGACGCCGGCGATGGTTGCCGATGTGATGGAGGACTGGTTCCTCGGCGAGGCCTGCGACGGCTTCATCCTGCCGCCGACCGTCTTCCCCACCACCTTCGAGGAGGTCGGGCGGATGCTGGTGCCGGAATTGCAGCGGCGCGGGCTGTTCCGCACTGCCTATGCTGGCCGCACCCTGCGGGAGAACCTGCGCGACCAGGGTTCCTATTAAAGCGTTTTCAAGTCAGGCACCGACGCCTGACGACCCGGGAAACGCGCCGGACCAAACCTGGAGCTTTTCACCGCCGGTGAAAATGCTCCAACCGGTGGTCGCAGCCGGCCGATCGGCCGGTTTCCAGGGTGATGCCGGTATGCGAGCCTGCTACCCCGGGTAGCGCGCGCCGCTCGGCATGAGCGCGGGGGCACGAGCGGGGCATGAGCCGTTGGCGATGAATTGGCTGGTCGATGGGCTGCTGCCGCGGCGGCGGCGGGCACGGCGCTGGACCCGCCAGGGCAATGCCGCGCGCGACCGGGGCGACTGGCCCATGGCGCGGGAAGCCTATGCGCAGGCCTTGGCGGCGGCGCCGGAGCGTGATCGCATCTGGGTGCAATACGGCCATGCCACCAAGGAAGCCGGCGACGTCGCGGCGGCCGAGGTGGCCTATCGCCGGGCCTTGCAACTGCGCCCGGACAGCGCCGACGCTCAGCTGCAATTGGGCCATGCGCTGAAGCTGCTCGGCCGGATGGATGAGGCGCTGGCCTGCTACCTCCAGGCGGTCGCGCTGGCCCCGGGCGAAGCGGAATACCAGCGCCAGCTCGACCAGGCGCGCCAGGCGATGGCGCGGGACCAGGCGGCGCGGGCAGCGCGGCGCCAGGAGGAGGAGGACCAGGGGAAAGCCGTCTCGGTCCTGGACCTCGCCGTGGCCCTCCACGCCTCGGCGGATCCGAAGGCGGCGGCGGCGGCCTATCGCCGGGCCTTCCGGCTGCAACCCGACCAGCCCGATACCGTCTGGCTCCGCTACGCCGAAGCCGCGGCGGCGGCGGGCGAGATCGAGCCGGCGATCGCCGGCTATCAGCGGGCGCTGGAATTGCGGCCCGGGGTGGCGGCGGTCCATCTGGGTCTCGGCAAGGCGCTTGGCCGGCTGAACCGGATGGCGGCCGCGGCCGAAGCCTTCGGCGAGGCCGCACGGCTGGCGCCTGGGGTGCCGGAGCATCACCTGCGGCTGGGCGAGGCCCTGCAACGGCTGGGGCTGACGGAACGGGCCGCCGCCGCCTTCGCCCATGCGGCGCAGGCCGCCACCGGGGATGCCCTGCGCCAGGCGGCGCTGGGCGAGATGCTCGCCGCCATGGACCAGCCGGCGCTGGCGCTGGCGGCTTTCGACCAGGCCCTTGCCCTGGACCCCGCCAATCCGGCCAGCCAGGCAGGGCGGCAGGCGGCCTTCGCCGCCATGCCGCCGCTCGACCTGCCAAATGGGGCGACGGTCGGCATCGAGGCGGTCCGCTGGGCGATGCGGCTGTTCCTCGGGCG
>JAQGIA010000223.1 GCA_028291445.1 Belnapia sp. | reverse complement strand
GCAGCCATGCGCAGCTCTTCAGCATCGGCTTCATCCCGGTCCTCGCCCTGCTGCTGCACGGGATGCTGGCGGCGCTGCTGGCCGGGCGCCGTGCCGCGTTGCTCGGCTGGGGCACTGCCTTCGCGCTCGGCTTCGCCGCCTGCCTGCTGACCGGCTTCTACATGGCCTGGTATGCCGCCTACCTCGGCGGCGCCACCCTGGTCGCCTGGCTGCTGGTGGCCGGCCCGCCCGCCCGGCACCGGCTTGTCGCGGCGATCGGGGCCCAGGCCTGGCCGCTGCTGGCGCTGGCGCTGGTTGCCGTGGCGGCCGAGTTGCCCTTCCTCGGCCTCTATCTGCCCAAGGCCGCCGAGACCGGCATGCACCCCTGGGCCGATGTGCTGCGGCACGTCCCCTCGCTGCTCGACACCTTCCATGTCGGCGAGGCGAATTACCTCTGGGGCTGGCTGGTCCGCCTGATGAACGACACCTTCCGCCCCGGCTTCCCCGCCTGGTCGGAACGCATGACCGGCCTGCCCCCGCTGCTGCTGCTGGGCTTCGCCGCCAGCCTGGTCTGGCTGTGGCGCGGCGGCGGCAGCGCGCCACCGCCGCGCGTCGCCCTGCTGCGGGCGCTTGCCATCGGCACGCTGGTTACCTGGGCGCTGACCCTGCAGATCGACGGCGTCACCCCCTGGTCCCTGGTCTACCGATATCTGCCCGGCGCCAAGGCCGCCCGCGTCGTCGCCCGCTACCAGATATTCCTCACCCTGCCGGTGGTGCTGCTGGCGGTCTCGCTGCTGGCGGCGGAGGCACGCCGCCTGCCGCATGCGGCGCTGGCTGCCCTCGTCGCCCTGCTGCTGGCCGAGCAGGCCAATGGCTATGCGCCGCTGTTCCTCGACCGCCGCGAGGAAGCCGCCCGCCTCGCCGCCATCCCGGCCCCGCCGGCCGAATGCCGCGCCTTCTACGTCTCGGCTGCCCGTACCAGCAGCCGCTTCGGCGAGGCGGTGGCCGATCCCTACAACCACAATACCGAGGCCATGCTGGTGGCCGCGGTGCTGCATCTGCCGACCATCAACGGCATCTCAACCTTCAACCCACCGCTCTGGCCATCGGCGATTCCGGAGGACCCGGCCTATGCCGCGCAGGTCCGGGCCTATGCGGCGCATTGGGGGGTGCAGGGGCTGTGCGGGCTGGATTTGCGGGACTTCACCTGGAGCCCACCACCCGACTGAGGATAAGCCGGGGGCTCCAGCCGCTTCGTGGGCGATGCCCGATGGAGAACAACGCCCTGGGGGCAGCAACGCCACCCAGCGCCTGGTCTGCCCTTGCTTTCCCGGCAGCACCCCGCCGGTACGGGCCACCGTCACGCCGGCGGCGTCACCCTTCGCCTCGGCGCGCTTCGCCCTTTCCGTGCCGCGCGCCCCCTCGCCGCGACCCACCTTGCCGCAGCCAGCGCGACCCTCGCCCAGATGACGAGTTCCCCGGGTTCGTCGAACAGGCGATCCGGCGCCCGGCGGAAGGGAAGATCGATCCTGCGTCCCCGCCGCTCATAGCCGAAGGGCGGCAAGCCTTCGGTTTTCTGGAACAGGGCCCGGCTGGCGTCGTCGACGCGGAAGTAAAGCGCGGCGTCGCTCACCAGGCCGAGCATCACCCCGTCGCAGAACACGCCGGTCCGGCCGAACATCCGCCGCACGGTGACAGGGCCGGGCGGGGCAAGCTGCTCGCACAGGAATTCAGCGAAGCTGTCGCCGGCCATCATCCTCCAGCTTTCGTCGGCTGCGGCCTGTTCGCGGACTTGGCTCCAGCCTCAGCCCAGCCGCCCCACCGCCTCGCCCGTCAGCAATGCCGGCTCGCCCGCGCAGAACACTGCCACCACCTGCGGCCCCGCCGGATCCACCAGCACCACATCCCCCCGCATCCCCGGCGCCAGCGCCCCCCGGTCCCACAGCCCCGCCGCCGCCGCCGGATTGGCCGAGACCAGCGCCCAGGCCTCCCCCAGCCCCATCCGGCCGCGCCGTGCCATGGCGAAGGGCGCCGCCAGCAGCGCCGGCCAGTGGTAGTCGCTGGCCAGCACCGTCACCAGGCCGCGCTCCGCGAGCGGCGCGGCGCTGGCCCAGCCGAGATGGCTGCCGCCCCGCACCACATTCGGCGCGCCCATCACCACCGGCTCGCCCGCCGCCCGTGCCTCCGCCGCCACCGCCTCGGCCATGGGGAATTCGCAAAGCCGCGCGCCGAGCCCGCGGAACAGCGCCCGGTCCGCCACGGTCGCATCATCGTGGCTCAGCATCGGGATGCCCGCTGCCCTGGCCGCCGCGGCCAGCCTGGCGCGGGCCGCCGGCACCTCGCTCCGCCGCGCCGCCACCGCCTCGGCCAGGGCGCGGAATTCCTCGGCGCTCATCCCTGCCCGGCCGGCGTATTTCGCCACCTCCTTGGGGTTTCCCAGCTTGCCGAGGATCGACGGCGTATGGTCGTTGAACCCCAGCAGATGCACCCGCCCGGCCGCGATATCCGCCAGCGCATCCTCCAGCGCATCGAGGTTGTCCGCCTCGAAGCGCAGATGCACCCGCAGGTCGAGCGGATGCGGCCGCGCCGCCTCCAACGCATCCAGCAGCGCCCGCCACATCGCCAGCGAGCGCAGCCCCGGCTCCCAGGACAGCGTCACCCCGAGGAAGGCGGTGGTAATGCCGCTCGCCAGCAGCTGCGCCGCACTGTCGCGGATCGCCAGCTCCGGCGCGAAGCCGATGCCCGGCCGCGGCTGCAAGCCGCGCTCATGCGCGTCGCCATGGATATCGACCAGCCCGGGCAGCACCAGCAGCCCGGCGGCATCGATCCGCCGCACGCCCTCCTGGTTCCCGGGCGGCGCCGCCGCCACCTGGCCCCCGGGCGGCAGCGCCGCCCCCTTCTGGCCCCTGGGCGGCACCGCCGCCCTCTCCTGGCCCTTGGGCGGCACCGCCGCCACTTGGCCGCCGGACAGCGCCAGATCGCCGGGCACCACCACGCCGTCCCGCAGCACCTGGCCGCCCACGATCGCCCAGCCCGTACCGGCCCCGTCGCGCGCCATGCTCAACTCTCCACCACGATCTGCATCCGCCCGGCGGCATAGCAGGCGAAGCAGACCTCCACCGGGCTGCCCGCCGCATCGACGTTCACCGCCTCGGTCACCAGCAGCGGCCGGGTGCGGGATTGTTCGAGCAGCGCCGCTTCCTCCGGCGTCGGCATCCGCGCGGTGATCCGGGTCACCTGCCGGCGGTAATCCGGCACCCCGAGGGCGGCGAGCGCCTTGGTGATGGAGGGATCCTCGCTCAGCCGCGCGGCGATATCCGGGAAGCGGGCGGCGGAGAACCAATGCGCGCCGATCACCACCGGCCTTCCATCCACCAGCCCCAGCCGTTCGGCCAGCACCACCGGCCGGCCGCGCCGCAGCCCCAGGTGCTCGGCGATGGTCGCCTCCGCCGGCATTTCCTCGATCCGCAGCATTCGCCCCTGCGGCTCGCGGTTCTGCCGGCGGATGGTCTCGGAGAAGCGGGTGCGCGGCCCGACCGGATAGTCCAGCACATCCTCGGCGACGAAGCTGCCACGGCCCTGCTCGATCCGCACCAGCCCGCGCGCTTCCAGTTCCTCCATGGCGCGGCGGACGGTATGGCGATTGACCGCGAAGCGGGCGGAAAGTTCCGCCTCGGTCTGCAACCGGGCACCGGGCGTGCGGCTGCCGCCGGCGATCTCCTGCTCCAGCGCGCCGGCGATCTGCCGCCAGAGCGCCACGCCGTCACCGCGGGCCAGGGCCCCGCCCATTTTGGTCGCACCCGCCTTGGTCGCACCCACCTTGCTGCCGCCCGCCTTGTGATCGCCCGCCTTGTGATCGCCCGCGAGGTTCATGAAAGTTTCAACCATGGTCTGCTGCCGCCATGCGATTTTGCGGCGAACTTAATGAACTGGACGTCTAATTGTCTAGACTTTATACTGCCGCCATGGCTTTCGATCGACACTCTCCCGAGCTTCAATCCGGCCCCCTGGCGGCGCGCCGCCGCTGGATGGCCATCCTGGCCCGCGCCGATGCCGCCAGCATCCGCCGCCATCTGGCCGATGCCCCGCCGCTGCCGCCGCATACCAGGCTGCGCGGGCCGGAAACCGGGCTGGTCATGGCCCGCGGCCGGCAGGGCGGCGACGGCGCCCCCTTCAACCTCGGCGAAATGACCGTCACCCGCTGCAGCGTCCGGCTGGCCGATGGCCAGCTCGGCCATGCCTATGTCGCCGGCCGCGACGCCGTCCAGGCCGAACTGGCTGCCGCGCTGGATGCCGCCTTGCAGGACCCGGAGCTGGGGCCACCCCTGCTGGCCGCGGTCATCGAGCCCCTGGCCGTCGCCCAGGCCGCGGCGGCCGGCGCGGATGCCGCACGAGCCGCCGCCACCCGCGTGGAGTTCTTCACCATGGCGACCATGCGATGAGCCTCACCCCCGGCTTCGCCGAACCGGTCGCCGGCGCCCAGGCCTGCTTCCGCGCCCTGCTGGAGGCGATGTCCCGCCCCGGCCGCATCCAGGCGCTGGCGGCGCTGCCCGATGCCCCGGCGCCGCTCACCCCCGCCGCCGCCGCCGCGCTGCTGACCCTGGCCGACGCCGATACCCCGGTCTGGACCGATGCCGGCCCGGCCGCCGAGCACTGGATCCGCTTCCACGCCGGCTGCCCGCTGGTCGCCGACCCTGGCGCCGCCGCCTTCCTGCTGGCGACCGCCGCCCCGCCGCCGCTCGCCGCGCTCGATCCCGGGACCGAGGAGGAACCGCATCGCGCCGCGACCCTCATCCTCCAGGTGACGGCGCTGGACGAGGCCACCGGCTGGACCCTGTCGGGCCCCGGGATCGAGACCACCCACCGGCTGCGGGCCGGCGGGATGCCTGCCGGCTTCGCCGCCGCCTGGGCCGCCAACACCGTCCGCTTCCCGCGCGGGGTGGACCTCGTGCTCTGCGTCGGCGACCGCCTGGCGGCCCTGCCCCGCACCACCCGCATCGAGGAGGCCGTTTGATGACCCCCCAACCGGAGGCGAACCTGATGGCTACCAGCCGGAGGCGAATCTAATGGCCTATGTTGCCGTCAAGGGTGGCGAGCGGGCGATCGACGCCGCGCATGCCTGGCTTGCCGAGGAGCGCCGCGGCGACCCCGCCCTGGCCGAACTCTCGCTCGCCCAGATCGAGGCCCAGCTCGGGCTGGCGGTGGACCGGGTGATGGCGGAGGGCGCCTGCCACGACCGCGGCCTCGCCGCGCTCGCCATCAAGCAGGCGCGCGGCGACCTGATCGAGGCCGCCTTCCTGCTGCGCGCCTATCGCACCACCCTGGCCCGCTTCGGCGCCAGCGCCCCACTCGATACCGGAGCCATGCGCATCCGCCGCCGCATCAGCGCCACCTACAAGGAGTTGCCGGGCGGCCAGGTGCTCGGCCCGACCTTCGACTATACCCACCGGCTGCTCGACTTCGCCCTGGCCGCCGAGGCCGCAGCGGCGATGCCCGCGCCGTCGCCACCGCCCGCCACGGCACCCGCCGCGCCGATGCCCCGCGTCACCGGCATCCTCGCCGCCGAGGGGCTGATGGCGCCGGAGGCCGCCTCCGAGGCGGAACCGGGCGACCTCACCCGCGAGCCGCTGGCCTTCCCCGCCGACCGCCCGCTGCGGCTCCAGGCCCTGGCACGCGGCGACGAGGGCTTCCTGCTCTCGCTCGGCTATTCGACCCAGCGCGGCTACGGCAACGCGCATCCCTTCGTCGGCGAAATCCGCATGGGCGCCGTCACCGTCGAATTCACCCCGCCCGAGCTCGGCTTCCCGATCGAGCTCGGCGAGATCACCGTGACGGAATGCCAGATGGTGAACCAATTTGCCGGCTCGGCCACCGAGCCCCCGCAATTCACCCGCGGCTACGGCCTCGTGTTCGGCCATGCCGAGCGCAAGGCCATGGCCATGGCGCTGGTCGACCGCGCGCTGCGGGCGGAGGAGCTGGGCGAGCCGGTGGATGCGCCGGCGCAATCCCAGGAATTCGTGCTGTACCACTGCGACAACGTCGAGGCGACCGGCTTCGTCGAGCACCTCAAGCTGCCGCATTACGTCGACTTCCAGTCCGAACTGGAGAAGCTGCGCGAGCTGCGCGCCACCGCCTTCCGGGAGGCCGCGGAATGAACGCGCCAATGCAATCG
>JAQGIA010000269.1 GCA_028291445.1 Belnapia sp. | reverse complement strand
GGTGCCGTAGAGGGTCGGGCGGGTGGCATGCATGGCGGGGGCTCCCAAAGGAGGCAGGCCCATCGGAGACCGGGCTGGGACGCCGAGGCTCGGCCCGGCGCCAAGCCGCTGTCAATGCGCGATGAGCCGCACAAACCCGGGGCGCTATGAGCGAGACAACCTGGGCGCTATGAGCGGGACAAACCCGGAGGAACCGCCATGCCCGAAGCCGCCCCCGTCCTGCTGACCCGCGATGCCCGCGGCATCGCCACCGCCACCCTGAACCGCCCCCAGGTCGGCAATGCCTATAATGCGGCGATGCTGGAGGGGCTGATCGGCGCGCTCGGCCATCTGGCGACCGACAGCGGCGTGCGCGCGCTGGTGATCCGTGGCGCGGGGCGGCATTTCGCCGCCGGCGCCGATATCAACTGGCTGTCCGAGGTGGCGGGCTATCCGCCCGAGGCAGCCTTCCAGGCCTCGCTCGCCACCACCCGCGCCATGCAATTGTTGAACGAATTCCCCAAGCCCACCATCGCCATCATCCAGGGCGCGGCCTTCGGCGGCGGCTGCGGCGTGGTCTGCTGCGTGGATGTGGCCCTGGCCACCCCGGCGGCGATCTTCGGGCTGACCGAGGTGCGGGTCGGCGTCTCGCCCACCCCGATCTCGGCGCAGATGGTCCAGGCCATGGGGCTGCGCCAGGCCCGGCGCTACGCCATCACCGGCGAGCGCTTCGGCGCCGAGGAGGCGCTGCGGATCGGCCTGGTGCACGAGGTGGTGGACCCCGACGCCATCGAGGCACGGCTGGAGGAGGTGCTGGCGGCGGTGCTGCTCGCGGCCCCCGGGGCGGTGGCCGCGACCAAGGACAGCATGCTGGGGGTCAATGGCATGAAGCTGGATGCGCGGCAGATGGCGCTGCTGGCGCATGAGGGCTGGGTGCAGCGCGCCTCCGCCGAGGGCCGCGAGGGGCTGGCGGCCTTCCGGGAAAAGCGCCTGCCGGATTGGGCGGCGAATGTCGCGCCGTAGCGAAGCCAAGGCGTCCAACATACGGATGACTGGCCGGGTCATCCCCGGTCATGTCATCGAAGCTTCATCGAACTGCAATCCCGCCGCCTTACCGCCCGACTAGGAAGGCGCCGCCCGCCGGGGAGAGTTCAGCCCCTGGCCAACCAGATTCCGCGGAGACTGTCGTGCACCGTCGCAACATCCTGAAGGCCACCGGCCTGACCGTTGCCAGCCTTCTGGCCGGCACCTCGCTCGCCACCCGCGCCCTGGCCCAGGCGGGCCAGATCACCGGCGCCGGCGCCACCTTCCCCAACCCCGTCTATCAGAAATGGGCCGAGGCCGGCCGCGCCGCCAGCGGCATCACGGTGAACTACCAGTCGGTCGGCTCCGGCGCCGGCATCAACCAGATCCGCAACCGCACGGTGGATTTCGGCGCTTCCGATGCGCCGCTGACCGAAGCGCAGCTGACCGAGGCCAATCTGCTGCAATTCCCCGCGGTGATGGGCAGCCTGGTCGCCATCGTGAACATCCCCGGCATCGAGAACGAGCAGCTGAAGCTGACCGGCGAGCTGCTGGCGGATATCTACCTCGGCAAGATCGCCAAATGGAACGACGCCCGCATCGTCGAGCAGAACCAGGGCCTCGCCCTGCCGAACCTGGCGATCGCCCCGGCCTACCGGGCGGATGGCTCCGGCACCACCTTCGTCTGGGTCTCCTACCTTGCCGCCGTCTCGCCGGAATGGAAGCAGAAGGTCGGGGTGGGCACTTCGGTCCGCTTCCCCGCCGGCACCGGCGCGCGCGGCAACGAGGGCGTGGCCGGCACGGTGAAGAACATCCGCGGCGCCATCGGCTACGTCGAGAACGCCTATGCCATCAGCAACAAGCTGGTCACCACCCAGCTGCGCAACAAGGCCGGGCAGTTCGTGAAGCCGACGCATGACAGCTTCATCGCCGCCGCGACCAATGCCGATTGGACCGCGCCGGGCATGGCCGCCAGCCTGATCGACCAGAATGGCGCGACCTCCTGGCCGATCGTCTCGCCCAGCTTCATTCTGCTGCCGAAGAACCCGACCGATGCGGAGCGCAGCCGCAACGTGATGAAGTTCTTCGACTGGGCCTTCAGGAACGGCGAAAAGCTGGCGCAGGAGCTGGAATACATCCCGTTGCCGGCCACGGTGCAGGATGCCATCCGGGCCGCCTGGAAGGCCGAGGTGAAGGCCAATGGCCAGCCGGTCTGGAACGGCTGAGCCGGCCCTGCCACCCCTCGCCGGAGCACCGCCTTTGTCGCAGGCCGCTACCCTCCCCGCCGCCCCGGTTCGCCAGGCCCGTTCCCGGTCCGGCCTGGGCGACACGATCTTCTCCGCCGCCTGCCATGCGGCGGGCGGGGTGGTGCTGCTGCTGCTCGGCGGCATCATCGTCGAGCTGTTCCTCGGCGGGCTGCCGGCCTTCCGCGCCTTCGGCCTGCCCTTCATCTGGTCCACCGAATGGGATCCGGTCACCGAGGTCTTCGGCGCCGGCGTTTCCATCTACGGCACCGTGGTCACCGCGGTGCTCGCCATCATTCTGGCGGTGCCGGTCGCCTTCGGGGTCGCCTTCACCCTGACCGAGCTGGCCCCTGTCTGGCTGCGCCGCCCGGTCGGCACGGCCGTCGAGCTGCTGGCCGCGGTGCCCTCCATCATCTACGGCATGTGGGGCTTCTTCCTGATCGCGCCGATCATGGCGCAGCATGTCCAGCCGGCGCTGATCGACAGCATCGGCGAGCTGCCGCTGATCGGCTTCCTGTTCCAGGGCCCGCCCTTCGGCACCGGCATCCTGACCGCGGCGCTGATCCTCGCCATCATGATCCTGCCCTTCA
>JAQGIA010000256.1 GCA_028291445.1 Belnapia sp. | reverse complement strand
TTCCCCGCCGACCTTGCGGGCAAGCTCGCCGGGCGGGAGAGGCGGCCGCTGGGCGACCTGTTCGGCCTGGCGAATTTCGGAGTGAATCTGACGCGGCTGGCGCCGGGCGCCGCCTCCTCGATGCGGCTTGCGCATTCCCGGCAGGATGAGTTCGTCTATATCCTGGAAGGCGCCCCGGTGCTGGTGACCGATGCCGGGGAGACGCCGCTGGCGCCCGGCATGTGCGCCGGCTTCGCCGCCGGCACCGGCGATGCGCACCGGCTGGTGAACCGGGGCGCCACGGATGTGCTTCTGCTGGAGGTCGGCTGCCGCACGCCGCTTGACCGCGTGACCTACCCGGAGGACGACCTCGCCGGTGAGGCGGATGCGGCCGGGCGGTTCCACTACCGTCGCCCAGCACCGTCACTGGGACGGGACGCCGTTGTAGGGGAGAGAACCATGCCATTGCTCGGCTGCATCGCCGATGACTTCACGGGCGCCACCGACCTGGCGAATACGCTGGTCAAGGGCGGCATGACCGCGGTGCAGGTCATCGGCGTGCCCACGGGGCCGCTGCCCGAGGCCGATGCGATTATCATCGCGCTGAAGTCCCGCACCGCGCCGGCGGGCGAGGCGGTGGCCGAGAGCCTGGCCGCCTGCGAGGCGCTGCTGGCAGCCGGCGCCAGGCAGATCTTCTTCAAGTATTGCTCCACCTTCGACAGCACCGAGGCGGGCAATATCGGCCCGGTGGCGGATGCGCTGGTGAAGCGGCTGGGCTGCGGCTTCGCGCTCGCCAACCCGGCCTTCCCGACCAATGGCCGCACCGTCTTCCAGGGGCATCTGTTCGTCGGCAGCGCGCTGCTGAACGAGAGCGGGATGGAGAACCATCCGCTGACCCCGATGCGGGACGCCAACCTGGTGCGCGTGCTGTCGCGGCAGACCGACGGCACGGTGGGGCTGGTGCCCTTCGCGGTGGTCGAGCAGGGCGCCGGCGCGATCCGCAAGGCCATGACCGGGCTGAAGGAAAGCGGCCGGCGCTACGCCATCGTCGATGCGGTGACCGATGCGCATCTGGTCGCCATCGGCGAGGCGGCGGCAGGGCATGCGCTGATCACCGGCGGTTCCGGGATTGCGATGGGCCTGCCGGGGAATTTCCGTGCCGCCGGACTGCTGCCGGAGCGTGGTGCGGCCGCCTCGGCCCTGCCGCCGATGGCCGGGCCGGCGGCGGTGCTGGCGGGGTCCTGTTCCCGCGCGACGCTCGGGCAGATCGGCTATGCGCGCGATCATGCGCATACGCTGGAGCTGGACGTGCTGGCGACGCCCGATGCGGCGGCGCTGGTGCGGCAGGCGCTGGATTGGGCCGCGGGGAAGCTGGGCGATGCGCCCGTCGTCATCGCCGCCTCCGCCCCGCCGGAGCAGGTGGCGGCCCTGCAAAGGAAGCTGGGGCGGGAGGCGGCCGGCGCCCTGGTCGAGGATACGCTGGCGAGCATCGCCGAGGCGCTGGTGGCGCGCGGCGTGACGCGGCTGGTGGTGGCCGGCGGCGAGACCTCGGGCGCCATCGTCTCGCGGCTCGGCGTGACGGCCTTGCGGATCGGGCCGGAGATCGACCCCGGCGTACCCTGGACTTATTCGGAAGCCGGCTCCGCCAGGAGGGCCGAACCCGGCTCCGCCAGGAGGGCCGAACCCGGCTCCGCCGGGGGGGCCGAACCCGGCTCCGCCGGGGGGGCCGCGCGTCCCGGGCTGCACCTCGCCCTGAAATCCGGCAATTTCGGCGCGCGCGACTTCTTCCTGAAGGCCTTCGGGGTATGAGCGAGGAAGCGACGCAGCGCGAGGCCATCGCGGCGCATGGCAGGCTGCTGTTCGGCCGCGGCTTCTCGGTCGGCTCGGCCGGCAATATCAGCGTGCGGCTGGAGGATGGCTTCCTCATCACCCCGACCAACTCCTGCCTCGGCCGGCTGGACCCGGCGCGGATCAGCAAGCTCGACCGCGCATACCGCCACGTCGCCGGCGACAAGCCCTCGAAGGAGGTGTTCATGCACCGCGCCTTCCTGGCGACGCGGCCGGAGGCGGGGGCGGTGGTGCATCTGCATTCGACCCATGCGACCGCCATCGCCTGCCTCGCCACCCCCGGCGAGCCGGCGCCGATCCCGCCGCTGACGCCCTATTTCGTCATGCGCATCGGCCGCAGCCTGCCGGTGGTGCGCTACTACCGTCCCGGCGATGCGGCGATGGAACCGGCGATCGCCGCGGCCGCCCGGGAGGCGCGGGCGGTGCTGCTGGCCAACCACGGCCCGGTGGTCAGCGGCAGGACGCTGGACGATGCGGTCTATGCGGCGGAGGAGCTGGAGGAAGCGGCGAAGCTGGCGCTGCTGCTGCGCGGCCAGCCGGCGCGGACCCTGACGCCGGATGAGGTGGACGACCTGCTCGGCACCTTCGGCTGATCCGGATCGCCGGATATAGGGCGCGGGCCAAGCCCGGGTTAGCCTGGCGCGACACCCGCAAGGAACGCCGCCATGAGCACCCCACCGGATCGGGAAGCCCCCGCCGCACACCCCATCGAGGCCCTGCTGCGGCGTCGCTGGAGCCCGCGCAGCTTCACCGGGGCGCCGGTCTCGGCCACCATGCTCGACAGCCTGCTGGAGGCCGCCCGCTGGGCCGCCAGCTGCAACAACGTCCAGCCCTGGCACCTCGTCATCGCCCGGCGGGACATCGAGCCGGCGGCCTTCGCCGGGCTGCTCGCCACGCTCTCGCCGAACAACCAGGGCTGGGCCGGCCAGGCCGGCGCGCTGATGATCGTCGCGGCGCGCACGACCTTCCCGGCCAATGGCAATCCCAACCGCCACGCCTGGTACGACACCGGCGCCGCCATGGCGCAGATGGCCTTGCAGGCGGCGGCGCTCGGCCTGCAACTGCACCAGATGGCGGGGTTCGATCCGGCGGCGGCGCGCATCGCCTGCGGCATCCCGGAAGGCTTCGATCCGGTTGCGGCCATCGCCCTCGGCCATGTCGGACCGGCCGAGGCGCTCCCCGAGGCACTGGCCGCACGCGAGACGGCACCGCGCCAGCGCCGGCCGATCGGCGAATTCGCCTTCCGTGGCCGTTGGCCGGAATAGCACCGGTCCGGCGCTCCGGTCATTCACCCGGGCACATTCGCCCGGGATGAATTCTGGCTGGAACAGCAGCCTCTCCTGCGGCGCTCACCCGCAGGGTCAGCCCCCAAGGCGACCGCCTATCCTCCACACCATAGGGCGACAGCAGGAGTGGTGAGCAGGCCGCGCGGGTGATCTCGATCGCCACCGGGCGGGATTCGCGGCCATGCGGCCGGCCGTATCAAGGCGCTACGGCCAGGGCAGTCGGCCGCTTGCGCAGCATGCCGGCGAAGCCCCGCGGTTCCGGCGGCCCGCCCATGGTGGACGGCGTCACGATCCTGGCCGCTCTCGAACCACCGCCAGCCTTCCGCTTATCGCGCCAGCCGCGCCAATAGCGTCTTTTCGATATCGGCAGGATCATAGGGCTTGGGCACGAAGGGGACATCGCGCAGCGGGGCCGGCAATTCGTCCGGCCGGGAAGCGGAGACGAAGGCGAAGGGCGTCCCTCGCGCATGCAACAGGGCGGCGACCTCGAAGGTCTTGCCATCCGCCACGTCGATATCGAGCAGCGCCGCATCGAAGACGCCGGTCGCCAGAACCCGCCTGGCCTCGCCGACCGACCCGGCCACCGAAACCTGGGCCAGCCCGAATGCGATATCGAGCACGATGCCTTCGAGATCGAGGGCGACCACCGGGTCATCCTCCACGATCAGTATCCGGCGCGTCTGCATTGCCAGTTCCATATACCATGACGGGCACCCGCACTTGCGGGCGTATGCGGACAGCAACGCGGCGCGGCGCGACCGTCGCCTCGGCTGACTGGATCGTGACAATTCCGGCCTTCATCCAGCAATCGTAAACCGCTGGCGTAAACCGCTGGCCCGTTGCCATGGACTGCTCCACCAGCAGGCCGGCATTCCTTGACCGCGCCGGCCGGCTCATGTGTCATCCTGGGTCAAAGCGCGGGCTGGACCCAGGCGCGGGAGGCAAGCGGCACGTGAGCCAGGCAGAGCCAGGCATCATCATCATCGGCGCCGGCCATGCCGGGGGGTCCGCCGCGGCCTTCCTGCGGCAATATGGCTGGAAGGGCGGCATCACCCTGCTGGGCGAGGAACCCGGCCTGCCCTATCAGCGGCCGCCGCTGTCCAAGGCCTGGCTGAAGGGTGAGGCAACGGCCGAGAGCCTGCTGCTGCGCCCGGCCCGCTTCTATGCCCAATTCACCATCGAGACCCGGCCCGGCACGGTGGTGACCGGCATCGACCGGGCGGCCCGGCACGTCCGCCTGGCCGATGGCAGCACCCTGCCCTATGCCCGGCTGATCCTGGCGACCGGCGCCGCGCCGCGCCGGCTCGGCCTGCCGGGCGAAGACC
>JAQGIA010000236.1 GCA_028291445.1 Belnapia sp. | reverse complement strand
GCCGCGGCGAAATCGTCGCAGATGCGGCGCATGTGCCGGTTCACCCCGAAGATTTCCTGCACCACGACAAGGGCGCGTCCGGCATCCGCCGGTCCGGCGGCATAGGCGGCGAAGCTGTGGCCGTCGGCGGCGGTCAACTCGAGCATGGGCATGGCAGGCCTCTCCCGTCCGGGGTTGCGTGCGCTATGCTGAGGCGATGAGCGAAATCGTCAACCTGAACCATGCCAGGAAGCGAATTGCCCGGGCCGCGGCGACGGCCGAGGCAACGGCCAATCGCCTGAAGCATGGCCGGACCGCGACGGAAAAGGCCAATGACCGCCGCGCCGAGGCCCGCCGCAAGGCGCTGCTCGACGGCGCGAAGCGCCCGCCGGGGGCATGACGGACGGCGGGGGAAGATCGCCGTTGAGCCGGCCGAATTCGCCTCGGTGCCGCAGGGCGGCTAATGTTCGACCTTCGCGACGGCCAACCGTCCAGCGCCGGTCATGCGACAGAATGGCGGGCCGGGCCCTATAAGGCGCCTTCGTCGGCGCCGCTCATCATCTGGCCGGCACGACCCATCGAAGGGGGAATTCGCATGCGCCATCCTTATGCCATCCTGGCCTTCGGGCTCCTCGGCAGTCTTCCCCTGGCCGGCTGCGTCAACGAGACCGCGATCCCCGAAGCGACCTCGCACCAGCAAAGCCGCGGCCCGAGCCATGTCGCCGACCCGCCGCCGGCCCGGGTGGTCGCCTTCGACGGGCTCTGGGTCGGCACCATCACCCTCAACCCGGACCGCACCCGGGAATGTCCGCGGGTCTCCTCGCAGGACCGCCGGATCACCGTCACCCAGGGCCGCGCCACCTTCGTGCTGAACCCGGAAACCCGGCAGACCCAGACCGGCCCGGTCGCGGCGGAAGGCTCGGTGCGGCTGGTCGATGCGCTCGACCGGACCATCGCCACCACCGGGCTGTTTTCCGACGGGACCTTCCTCGGCGAATACCGCAACGGGCTCTGCACCTATGCCGTCCGCATGACGAAGCGGAGCTGAGATGCCGTTGCCGAGGCGCCACATCCTGGCGGGCTTCCCGCCCACCGTATCCCCCAGCAGCCATGCGGTGGAGGCGGATGGCTGGGTCTACCTGACCGGCCAGTTCGGCCGCGACCTGGATGACCCCGCGGCGCCGCTGCCGGATGGCATCACCGCGCAGACCGAAGGGGCACTGGCCAATCTGGCGCGGACCCTGGCCTCGCTCGGCCTTGGGCTGGAGCATGTCGTCTCCTGCCGGGTCTACCTGACCCGGTTCGCCGAGGATTACGCGGCGATGAACGCCAGCTATGCCAAGGCCTTCGCCGAGGGTGCCCGGCCGACCCGGACCTGCGTGGGCGTGACCGCCCTGGCGCTGGGCGCGCTGGTCGAGATCGAGGCGGTGGCGCACCGGCCATAGAACGTGATCGCCCGGGGCGGCAAACCGCACGGCGACCGGGCTCTCAGCCGACCCTGAGCCGCGCCCCGCCGGCCGCGACACCCAGCAGCAGCACCGCCACCAGCAGCAGGGCCGCCGGCAGCCCGGCCGCCTGGGCGATGAAGCCGATCGCCGCCGGACCGGCCAGGATGCCGGCATAGCCGAGGGTGATCACCGCCGGCACCGCCAGCCGTTCCGGCATCACCCGCTGGCGGCCGATGGCGGTGAACAGCACCGGGACGATGTTGGAGCACCCGGCCCCGACCAGCGCATAGCCGGCCAGCGCTGCCTCCCAGGCCGGCACGACCACCGCCAGGGCGAAGCCCGCCGCCGCCAGCACGCCGCCACCGACGATGACGGCGGTGCCGCCGAGCCGCCCGACGATGCGGTCGCCGCCCAGCCGGCCCAGGGTCATCGTGGCGGAGAAGGCGGCATAGCCGAGCCCGGCATGGGCGGCATCGACGCCACGCTCCGCGGTGAGGAAGACCGCGCCCCAGTCGAGCACCGCGCCCTCGGCCAGGAAGCCGATGCAGCACAGCACGCCGATGAACAGCACCACGCCATGCGGCAGGGCGAAGGCGGGTCCATCGTTGCGGCTGCCCTCCGGCAGCAGGTTCGGCGCGGCCCAGGCCAGCGCGGCCAGCGCACCCGCCGCGACGCCGAGCGTCGCCACCAGCGGCGAGGCGCCGGCGCCGAGCAGCGCCGTCATGCCCGCCGCACCGATGATCCCGCCCAGGCTGAACATGCCATGGAAGCCGGACATCATCGGCCGCCCGCTGGCCCGCTCGACGATGATCGCCTGGATGTTGATGGCGACATCCAGTGCACCGATCGCCGCCCCGAAGGCCGCCAGGGCGGCGACCAGCGCGACCGGATCGTCGAGGGTCGCCAGCAGCGGCAGCGTCAGGCAGGCGAAGACGGTGCCGGTGCCGATCACCGACCGGCAGCCGAAGCGCGCCGCCGCCGCCCCGGCCAGCGGCATCGCCAGGATGGAGCCGAGGCCGAGGCCCAGCAGCAGCAGCCCCAGCACCCCGTCCGAGGCCCCGAGCCTGGCCTTGGCGAAGGGCACCAGCGGCGCCCAGGCCGCCATGGCGAAGCCGGCGATGAAGAAACCGATGCGGGTGGCGCGCTGCGCCGCGCCGGGCGTGCCGAGGGACGTGCCGAGAGACGAGCCGGAGGAAGCCAAGGCCATGCGAATCCTGTGTGGGGAGCGGGCCGGATGCGTCGTGGATGCGTTATGGATCCGGCGCATGATGCCGCTCCGTTGCGACAGCCGAAGCCGAAGGAGTCACCCCTCCAGCAGGCTATCCTCCGCGGACCGTGGCGGCCGGATGCGGCGGACCAGCCGGGCGACCGGCTTCAGCACGATGTTCACCGCCAGCACCAGCAGGGTCAGCCAGACGGCGGCGACCGTCTCGCCGGCCCCGGCGGTGGCGCCGATCGCCGCGAGGCACCAGAGCGTCGCCGCGGTCGACAGGCCGCGCACCGAAGCGCCATTCTGCATGATCGTCCCGGCGCCGAGGAAGCCGACCCCGGTGGCGATCGCGCCGAAGCCGGCCCCGAGATTGTTGGGATGGACCTGGGTGGTCATCAGGTCGGCGAAGGCGGCGGCGGCGGTCGTCACCAGCACGCAGGTCCGCAGGCCGGCGGCGTTGCGGCACCATTCCCGCTCCAGCCCCACCAACGCGCCGAGCACGAAGGCGACCGGCAGGCCGAGCAGGGTGCTATCCGCCAGCAGCCAGCTTTGAACGGCGCCGAGCACCGCTAGACGTTGAAGCGGAACAACAGGACGTCGCCGTCCTTCACCAGGTATTCCTTGCCCTCGACCCGCATCTTGCCGGCTTCCTTGGCACCCTGCTCGCCGCCGAGGGAGACGTAGTCGTCATAGGCGATGGTCTCGCAGGCGATGAAGCCGCGCTCGAAATCGCCATGGATGACGCCGGCGGCCTGTGGCGCGCGCATCCCGCGGGTGATGGTCCAGGCCCGGGTTTCCTTCGGCCCCACGGTGAAATAGGTCAGCAGGCCGAGCAGCGCGTAGCCGGCGCGGATGACGCGGTCGAGCCCGGCATCCGGCAGGCCGAGGCTTTCGAGGAAATCGCCGCGGTCGGCGGGCGGCATCTGGCTGATCTCGGCCTCGATGGCGGCGGAGACCACGACGGCGCGGGCGCCCTGCGCCGCGGCCATGGCGAAGACCTTCTCGGAGAAGGCATTGCCGGTGCCGGCCGAGCCCTCGTCGACGTTGCAGACATAGAGCACCGGCTTGGTGGTGAGCAGCTGCAGCCGCTTGGCCGCTTCCTCCTCGCCCTTGGGCACCGCGGTGCGGGCGGGCTGGCCGGCCTGCAGGGCGGTGACGATCGGGTCGATCAGGATGAGCTGGGCCGCCGCGTCCTTGTCGCCGTTCCTGGCCCGCTTCTGCAGGCCGAGCTGGCGCTTCTCCAGCCCATCGAGATCCGCCAGCATCAACTCGGTCTCGACCGTCTCGGCATCCCGCACCGGATCGACGCTGCCCTCGACATGAGTGACGTCGCCATCCTCGAAGCAGCGCAGCACATGGACGATGGCATCCACCTCGCGGATATTCGCCAGGAACTGGTTGCCCAGCCCTTCCCCCTTCGAGGCGCCGCGGACCAGGCCGGCGATATCGACGAATTCCAGGGTGGTGGGGATGATCTTCTGGCTTTTCCCGATGCGGGCCAGCTCGCCCAGCCGCGGGTCGGGCACGCCGACGCGGCCGACATTCGGCTCGATGGTGCAGAAGGGGTAGTTCGCCGCCTGCGCCGCCGCCGTCTCCGTCAGCGCGTTGAACAGCGTGGATTTGCCGACATTGGGCAGGCCGACGATGCCGCAGTTGAAACCCACGATACTCTCCTAAGGGCGTGGCCGCCGGTAGCGGCGTCGCTCACGCAGTGACAGGGCAACTTCTGCCAGGGGACAACTTCTGCCAGGGGGCAGCTTCGGACAGGGGCAGCTTCTAGCGCGCGCGGCCGAGCACGTCGGCCATGGTCTGGGCGATGGCGGCGGCGGCGATGCGGGCGGCGCCGTCATCCGTGCCGAGTGCCAGGGCGGCGGCCCTGAGCGGCGCGACCAGCACGCCCGGCAAGGTGCCGCCACGCCGGGCGGCGGTGGCGATGCGCTCGGCCAGGGTCGCCGGATGCCCGCCGGCGCCGGTGATCTCGGCCGCTTCCAGCAGCAGCGCCGCCTTCATCGCGGCCTCGCCGGCGGCGGCCAGGGCCACGCGCTGGCGGCGGATATCCGACAGCGGCCCGCCGGAAGGATCGCCGGGGGTGATGGCAGCCGCCTGGCGCAGCGCCGCGGCGGTGGTCGCCAAGGCCTGGGCCTCCCGCACCATGGCGGCGGCCAGGGCGGCGGCGCCATTGGCGAAATCCTCCGACCCGGGCCCGCCCATGCCGCCGGCGAAGTCGGCCTCTTCAGGCTCCATCTCGGGGGGTTCCATCAGCGGCTCTCCTTGGTCAGCAAGGCGACTGGGTGGACAAGGCAACTCGGGTGGACAAGGCAATTGGGGTCAGCAAGGCGGCTGGGTCAGCAGGGCGACCCTGGTCATGAATTCCTCGGGCTTGGCCGTCGCCAACAGCGGCGCAGCCTCGGCCACGGCATCCAGCAACGGCTCCAGCCAGTCGTCCACCTTGGCGAAATTGCCCAGCACATGTCCGGTCACCCGGTCCTTGTGGCCAGGATGCCCGATGCCGAGGCGGACCCGCCAGAAATCCGGCGTGCCGAGCGCCCGCTGCATGTCGCGCAATCCGTTGTGCCCGGCCGCGCCGCCGCCCCGCTTCACCCGGACCTTGCCGGGCACCAGGTCCAGTTCGTCGTGGAAGGCGCAGATATCCGGCGCCGGAATCTTGTGGAAGGCCGCGGCTGGCTGCACCGCATCGCCGGAGCCGTTCATATAGGTCAGCGGCTTCAAGGCCAGCACCTTGGTGCCGGCGATGCTGCCCTCGGCGATGAGCCCCTTGAACCGCTGCCGCCAAGGCGAGAAGCCGTGGCGGCGGGCGATCGCATCGAGCGCCATGAAGCCGATATTGTGGCGATGCCGCGCCTGGGACGGCTCGGGATTGCCCAGGCCGACCCAGAGCAGCATCATCCTGTCGCCTACTTCTTCTTGGCAGGGGCCTTGGCGGCCGGCGCCGGGGCAGCGGCCTTGGCCGGGGCGGCTTTGCCACCCTTGCCCTTGGCCGGCGCGGCCTCGACCGGGGCGGCAACCACCGGGGCAACCTCCTCGACGACGGTCGGCGCGGCGATGGTCGCCACCACGAAGTCGCGCTCCACCACCGGCTTGGTGCCGAAGCTGTCCTTCACCACGGACCAGCGCAGGCTGTCGCCGATCTCGGCGGAGGCCAGTTCGATCTCGAAGCTGTCCGGCACCTGGTCGGGATCGGCGAAGACCTCGATGTCGCGGCGGACCACGTTCAGCACGCCGCCGGTCTTGATGCCGGGGCAGATATCCTCGTTGAGGAAGGTGACGGGCACCTTCACGCGGATCTTCTGCCCGGCGGCGAGGCGCTGGAAGTCGACATGGATGGGGCGGTCGCTGACCGGGTGGAACTGGATGTCGCGCATCAGGGTACGCTCCGTCCCACCGCCTTTAACGGCGACCTCATACAGGTGGCTCTGCCAGCCGCCCTTGTGCAATTCCTTCATGATATCGCGCGGGTCGAGGGCGATCAGCGTCGCCTCCTGCTTCGCGCCATAGATCACTGCGGGGACCAAGCCCCCTTTCCGAGTTGCGCGCGCCGCCCCCTTACCGGCCTGCTCACGCGACTCGGCCTCGATCCAAATGGTTTGGACCATGGTCGGTACTCCGTTTGCTAAGGACTATGAACCTGGCGACGAGCACCGACATGGGCGCAACGCCAAGCGCGCGGGCCTCCAGGGGTGCCCGCGTCGGTCCGGGAGTTAGCGGATCGGCGAAGGCCGTGCAACAGCGCGCCACCGCCGCCCGGAAGCGACGGGCGGCGCCTTGACCAAGCGGGTTCGCTAGCGGAGCGTTCCCCAATGGAAGCAATGCTCATCCTGCTGGTTCTCGGCTTCTTCCTCGGCTGGGGGCTGGGGATCGCCGGTTACGTCCGGGCCGGCGGCCTGCAACGTCGGGTGGTGGCCCTGGAGGCGGCCTTGCGCGCCGGGGGCGTGCCGCTCGCGGAAGCTGCGCCGGCCCCGCCCTCGCCCTGGGCCCGGCCGGAGGAACCGGCGCCGGACAGGCCGGAGGCGATGCCGCCGGAGCCGGAGCCGGTC
>JAQGIA010000235.1 GCA_028291445.1 Belnapia sp. | reverse complement strand
ACCAGCGCGACAGGCCCGCCGGCCCGGCAAAGCCCAGCGCCGCCGCATGCGCCGCCCGGGTCATGCCGCGCAGCCCGCGCGCCGGGTAGAAGGGCCGCGCCGGGCCGACCGTGTCCAGCCCCGGGCTGACCGCGAAAAACGCCGCATCGGCGGCCAACCGGCGGAGAAAGGCGGGGAAGTCGGCCTCGGGACGCCCGGCGGCATAGGCCCGTGGCAGGCCGAGCGGCAGGTCGAGCCCCAGCGCCACCGGCAGCCCCGGGGCCAGCAAGCCGGCCAGCAGCGCATCCAGGGCACCGACCGGTCGCGGCGCCGCTGCCTGCCAGCCCGCCGCATCCCGCCGCGCGACCGTGATCCAGCGCTTTCGCGCGTCCATGCTCCAATCGGCATGGGCTGCAATCAGTGCATCCATCGGCCGGGCCGCTTATGCCAGGATGAGTTTGCAACGAGGCAGGGGCAGCACGGATGGGTAGTTATGGCAGCGTCGCGAAGTGGTTCCACTGGATCACCGTGGTCCTGATCGGGGTCGCCATACCCTTCGGCTTCGTCATCCAGTACATCAAGGACGACGCCAAGATGCCCTTCTACGCCATCCATGAATCGGCCGGGCTGACCATATTGTTCGTCGCCCTGGCGCGGTTGTCCTGGCGGCTGGCCAATCCGCCGCCGCCGCTGCCCGAAATCATCCCGGCCCCGTTGCAGACCGCCGCCGCCGCGGTGCATCACAGCCTCTATGCGCTGCTGATCCTGCAACCCATCCTCGGCTTCGTCAGCACCAATGCCTGGGGCTTCCCGCAGAGTGGGGCAACCGCCTATCTCGGGCTGATCGACCTGCCGAAATTCATGGAAACCAACGAGGGCCTGGCCGGGGCGGTGGGCACCGCCCATACCATCGGCGGCTATGCCATCGTGGTGCTGCTGGTGCTGCACATCGGCGCCGTGGTCTTCCACCAGGCGATCCGCCGCGACGGCACCCTGCTGCGGATGGTGTAGCGCGCGATCATCCGCGGCGGCGTCGCCGAAGGACGCGAATCGCGCGGCACAGCAGCGGCGTGAGACGCTATCCCAGCGGCTTCTGGGCCTTTTCCAGCAGCCGGCCGAAGAAACCGGGCTTCTTCGCCGGCGCCGCCACCTCGGCCGCCTTCGCCGCCACCGCCCGCTCCGCCTCGGCTTCCTTGGCCTTCAGCACCAGCCACTTGTCGAGGCTCATGCCCGCCTTGGCCGCTCGCTTGGCCTCATAGGCGCGCTGGCCCTCGGTCATCTTCCGCTGATCCATCACCCTATCCCCGCGCCGGCCGTAACGGCGGCAGATGTGACGGAGGCGGCGCCGCTCGGCAAGCGGGGGCTTGCCGGATCAGGCGTTCTTGGTCCCTATGCGGCGCATGGAACCACGCGTGAAGGCCAGTATCTGGGTTTCGATGGCGCTGCGCCTGGCGGATATCGCCGGCCGCAGCGGCGCCGTGCTCCGCAAGGGCGACCCCGATGCGGGCGGCATCCTCTGCGTGCTGCGCGGCCGGGCAGGGATGGTGGTGCTCAGCCAGGTGCGCGATGCCGAGGGGCGCGCCGCCTGGTTGCGCGGCACCGGCACCGATCCGGTCGACGAGGCCGGGGCCGATGCCTATGTGGCCCGGCAGGTGAACCGCGACCCGGATCTCTGGGTCGTGGAATTCGATGCGCCCGACCTCCAGCCGCCCTTCGAGGGCCGGCTGCTGTAGCCTTTGCCGGAGCATGCGGATGGCTTCCCTGGGACTGACCGCCCGAGAGGCCCTCGTTCCAGCAGTTAGGCTGGACCGGGACAGACTGGACGGGGGCTGACTGGACCGGAACAGGGGTTGCAACTATAGATTGTGATACACCGCGCCGCCGGAGGAACGGGTGCATCCTGGGCCGGTGATTTATTTTCTTACTATCGTCGCAACTAAAAGGTTTCCGCGGCTTTCTTCGGGCTTCGCCTTCCAGTTTGCAGGCTTCGCTCGTCATTTTTGGAATTTCGTAATGAATGCCGGGTGCCATGCGGTATCCTGAGGCGTCATAATTTGTCCCGGCGCGCACGCGTCACCGTAGTTTCCTTTATCGCCTTGTGGTTTCAGCCGTTGTCATAGGGTGAAAGCCCGAGCCACTGAGCGAAAGCCCAAGCCACCGGGCGATAGCCCAGGCAGCGTCCCGCCGCCTAACCAAGCCGGAGGTCCAATGGCGTCACCTCGCCCGATCCTGATCGTCGACGACGACAACGCCTTGCGCGAAACCCTGGCCGAGCAGATTGCGGCCGATGGGGAATTCAGCGCCGACGGAGCTGCCAGCGCGGGCGAGGCGGAGGCGAAGCTGTCCAGCGCGGATGCCCGCTACGATGCCATCCTGCTCGACATCGGCCTGCCCGATGCCGATGGCCGCGACCTATGCGCCCGGCTACGGCGGGAAGGGCGCCGGATGCCCATCATCATGCTGACCGGGCATGACTCCGAATCGGACGTCGTCCGCGGCCTCGACGCGGGCGCCAACGACTATATCGCCAAGCCCTTCCGGCTGCCCGAACTGCTGGCGCGGGTCCGCGCCCAGCTGCGGGTCTTCGACAATTCGGAAGACGCCGTTTTCACCATCGGGCCCTATATGTTCCGCCCCAGCGCCAAGCTGCTGCTGGAGCCGGTACGCAACCGCAAGGTGCGGCTGACCGATAAGGAAAGCTCCATCCTGAAATTCCTCTACCGCGCGGGCGGCAAGCCGGTGCCGCGGCAGATCCTGCTGAACGAGGTCTGGGGCTACAACAGCGCCGTCACCACCCATACGCTCGAGACCCACATCTACCGGCTCCGGCAGAAGATCGAGCCGGACCCGACCAATACCCGGCTGCTGCTCACCGAGGGTGGCGGCTACAAGCTGGACCCGGTCGCCGCCTTCGTCTGACCGGAGCGACCGGTCTTGGAACATGACCGCTTGAGGTGACGTCGCCGAAGGCATCGATCATGCGACAGAACGATGGCCGGCGTGGTTTCATCCGTATTCGCCACGGATGAAACCACGTCAGCGGTCGGTCAGCCGCAGCTCGATCCGCCGGTTGCGGGCGAGCGCCTCGGGACTGTCGCCGGGGTCGATCGGCTGGTTGTCGCCGAAGGCCGTTGCCGCCACCCGGTTGGGCGGCAGCCCCTCGGACATCAGCAATTGCGCCACCGCGATCGCCCGTGCGGCCGAAAGCTCCCAATTCGTGGCGAACCGGGCGCTGCGGATCGGGATGCGGTCGGCATGGCCATCCACCCGCAGCAGCCAATTCACGTCGGCCGGAATGCGGCTGGCGATCTCCTGCAGGACCCGGGCGATCTCGCGGATCTGCTGCTGCCCGGCAGGCGAGAGATCGGCGCTGGCGGGCGGGAACAGGACCTCCGACTGGAAGACGAAGCGGTCGCCGACGATCCGCACATCGGCGCGGTCACCCAGCACGTCCCGCAGCCGGCCGAAGAAGTCGCTGCGGTAGCGCTGCAGCTCCTCCACCCGGGCGGCCAGCGCCGCATTCAGCCGGGTGCCGAGCGCGCTGATCTGGGCATCCTTGTCCCGGCCGGATAGCTCGGCGGCATCCAGCGCCGCGGCGATCCGCGCCAACTGGCTGCGCAGCTCCTCGATCTGCCGGCCGAGCAGGGCGACCTGGGCGCGGGCGCTCTCGGCCAGCCTTGTCTGCTCGGTGACGGCGCGTTCCACCGCCTGGCGCCGCTGCGCCTCCTCCCCGGCGATGGTCTCGGCCGCCCGGCGGCGCTCCGTCTCGGTCGCCACCGCCCGCTCGGCGGCCACCCGCCGCTC